>JBAXBF010000023.1:0-19894 GCA_037142095.1 Chloroflexota bacterium | reverse complement strand
GAAGTATGAAATCCTTCTTTTGTCCCTAAAACCCCTTGTTCAAAAGTAACTTGCCAGTTCTCTTCACTGGTATTATAGGAGACAATCATGAAACACTGTGCATCGATAAAACGGTTAATCTGTTGGTAGACAAGTTCTATCAATTCCGAAAGATTCAGTTTCGAAGAAATTGAATGGATTATTTCGTTCAGAATGGATTGTTCTACCAGGCGCCGCTGGGTTTCAGTGTATAGACGGGAGTTCTCCAGTGCGATGGCAACATGGGTCGCAAAGACAGACGCAACTCTTTCATCATCTGTGGTGAAAGACCCCAATTCTTTGCTGTCCAGGTATAAAAAACCGATCACATCTTCTTTGACAAATAAAGGGATAATCAATACTGACTTAATATAACTATAGGGCTCAGGGCGGTATGACTCATAAGATACTTGTACATCTGGAAAACGCATCGGATGCCTGACTTCGAAGACCTGTTGAGCCGGTGTGTTTCGCATTTTCCAACGTTTCCCGATGACCTGCTTAAGGATCATCTTACCCCGCACCGCTTTTAAAACGACCTCGTCTTTTTCGATTAACGTAATACTGGCTGTGTCGGAAGGAATGACAGTATTGATTTGCTCTAAAATCAAATCAAGGATCTGCTCAAATTCTAAGGATGAATTGATTGCCATGCCAACGGCATGCAGGACTTCTGCTTCCTGGGCATATTTCTGAGCCTTACTAAAAAGCCTGGCGTTTTCGATTGCGATGGCAGCCTGGTCAGAGAATGCCAGCAGCCGGTCAGCATGATGGGCTGTAAAGAAACCAGGTGACATGCTCACCAGATTAATGAAACCAACCGTTTCTCCCACGATACGGATGGGGGTGCCCACATAAGATAATTCGTGTTCCGTTTCCTTGATTTTGACCCAGTTATTGTCCACCCGTGTGTCTGCTACTAGTACCGGTACGTTCGCATCCATCATTTGGTGAAGTGTAGGTGTTTCTATTACCGGTAAATGGATTAATTCAATGATATTTTCCAAATTATGTTCACGATAACCACGGTGGCGGACAACGTTTGCAATGCCTTCTTCATCAATCAGCATGATGGTTGCTAGATCATGGGGCACAACCGCCCCGATATTCTCTAAAATCCGGTCAAGAACTTCATCCAGGTCCAGGGTTCCGTTCAGAGCACTAGCAATATTCCGCAGAGCATCAGAAAGGATGCGCTGCTCATGTTCGGCTTCTTCGGCGTGTTTGCGTTTGGTGATGTCGTAAAGCGTAAGAATGTGCCCTAAGGAGATCTCTTTTGCATCGGACACAGGACTGACATGCAACTCATAATCTTGATAACCCTTATCATTCCCTAAGCGCATTTCAATTCTTGAGTCTTCATCCGCTCGGTTTGATATATCTGGTAGCATTGCAAAAATATTTTCAACCGGTTCACCGATGACTTTGGAAGGAGTCTGAAAAGAATGTTGTTCGCTGATCTTTCTAATAATCTCGAGGGCGTTGGCATTAATATCAACCACTCGATTGAAATTATCTAACACGATAACGCCATCCGAAAGATTCTCGATAATTTTTTCGTGGGCGATCGGTAAAAAGTCGAACATTTGTAAACTATAGATACTCCAGGTGAGAATCATGCCACCCAGAGAGAATGCGATGGGTGTCAGGTCGAGCCCTTTTAAAGGTCCGAGCCCGCTCAGATAAAGAAAATTGCTAATAATCGGCAGCGGCGTGCTGAATAAGATGGCAATGGACTGTTGGCGGTACAATTGCTGGGAACGTAGTGCCGTACGGATCAGTAAAAAGATGGACACAAAGATAAGAATATAAACATAAATGGCGTGAATCCAAAACCAGGGTCCATACTGGTAGAGCAGAATATTGGTACCAGGTTCTGAGTTGTAAGTAATGTTGCTCCATACCAGATGGTGCCATTCATTTGAGAAAACCAAACCGATCGTGGTAACGGGAATCACCAAAAACAAAGCTATCATCGTCCATGATATCCGGTGTTGGTGTTGTAAAAAGGCTAATGAGAACAATAAAAACATAAACGGGGCTAAGGCAATACCCAGGTAAGCTATCTTCCCGCATAAAAGCTTCATCGCAAATCCAACGGCTGCATTCTCTAATCCATTTGCGATGCTCCAGATGCTGACAGCCAGCATTAACAGTGCCAGCGGTAATCCTCCGGCGATCTTACGCCGTTTCCAGGCAAAAAAAGCTACCACCAGAGCGAATATACCTCCGCACAAGGTCGAAACAGCATAGAGAGAGAATTGCCAAATCATTTATTCCCCATTTATCTTTTAGAAAATCGGTTTACCATACGAGATTTGTTTCTTGTGTTGCTGAGGTATTAATGCCGGCGTGTTTACCGATCACTTTATACATGCTGACATTCTTAAAAGGTTCTTCGAGAATACCGTCATAAATTGCCCAGGATCGCAAACGCAAGCTGTTCGCTGCTTCCGGTCTGCGGAAGGGTGTGGTGCTATCCAGTCGCAGAAGTAAATCTCCTTTAGGAGCAAAGCCTTTTTGGATCCGATCCATAAGTTTATATCCCTGCTCATAAGCAAGTCCGTGCCATTCGAAGATGACGGCATTATGGTAATGTAAAGGCTCGGCAAAGAAAAGGCTATGCCCCAACCGTTGAACGAATACTTCAAAGGTCATAAAACAATCCGAGAGCATCCGTAAACCGCGGCGGATTTGGGCAGGCGCCAGACCAGCCTGCATGGCGGCATTTTCTGCTTCCAGGTTGCGCAGTGTTCCCATCCTGGTTGGTTTGCCATCGGGCATTCGATCCACATCGAATCGCGGCGAATCAGGATCATTGACCGCGTAATATAGAATGTGTAGCTGCCCATTCAACGTATCCGCAAATTGCCCGTACAGAACCGGATCTTGGGCTCCATAACGATGATAGAGAGTTATTTCAACTGTTGGATTTCCTGCTGATCCATTAATAACGAACAAATCATTTCCCTGCTCATCCATCAATGTCGCCGGGATTTGAAACCTCTTGAGTAATCTGGGAGGCAAGAGACATTGATAAATACCCCGTTTGACCTCTACAGGTAAACGGTTAATTCCCCCGATTGTCGATGGTAGGGATCTAACGCCATCGTTTGAATTCGCGGTCCATTTCTCTGGCAGCATCTCGTTTAGCAATCGACTCTCGTTTATCGTACAGTTTCTTGCCTTTTGCGATGGCGATCTCGATTTTTATGCGCCCGTTTGATAAATAGGCTCGCAGTGGAATAACTGTAACACCTTTTTGGCGTACGTCGTTTTCCAACTGGCGAATTTCGGAACGATGGAGCAGCAGTTTTCGTGACCGGCGGGGCTCATGGTTCGAGCGGTTTGCCTGTGTATAGGGGGCAATATGAGCATCCATCAACCAGGCTTCGCCGTTGCTAACATACACATAAGCTTCATTCAGGCTCATTTGCCCGGCGCGGATGGATTTAATCTCACTGCCATGCAAGGCAATCCCGGCTTCATACTGTTCTAATATGAAGTATTCATGCGCGGCTTTGCGGTTGGTCGCCATCACTTTTATATCCATATATCTTTAATGATACCACAAAACCAAGATAATTTTCATAACTGAAAGTGAATGAAAGAAGTTGTCAGCGAGTGCCATTTGATGTTAGAATAAATATAGTTTCTTCTTTTGATTTATGGTAATAAGAGGTCCCTATGACACTTCTTCCCTCTTCTTTTGGTTCATGGAAATCCCCGATCACTTCCGATTTGATCGTGTCTGAGACGGTGAAACTTGATTACGTTACCGTCGATGGATCGGATGTGTATTGGATTGAAGGGCGTCCCTCGGAAGGGGGGCGTTCTGTTATCATGCGCCGCTCTGCCGCTGGAAATATCACCGATGTCATCAATCCGCCATTCAATGCCCGCAACCGTGTCCATGAGTATGGAGGCGGTGCCATGTTTGCATCTGGCGGGGTTATCTATTTCTCCCATTTTACAGATCAGCGCATTTATCGAGTGGTCCCCGGGGAAATGCCGGAGCCTCTTACACCTCCCAAAACAGTAGGTCAATGGCGCTTTGCTGATATCGTGGTTGACCGCCGCCGGAACCGCCTGATTTGTGTCCGTGAAGATCACAGCGCTCCTGGCCTTGAACCGCTTAATACAATCGTGAGTATTTCACTCGATTCCCCTTCGCAAGGGGAGGTCTTGGTGCATGGAAACGATTTTTATGCTTCGCCGCGGGTTAGTCCAGATGGGCAATATCTTGCCTGGCTGACCTGGAATCATCCCAATATGCCCTGGGATGGCACAGAACTTTGGATTGGTCAAATTCACCCGGACGGTAATATCTTGCATAAAGTTTGTGTCGCCGGCAGCGGGGGACAAGAGTCAATTTTTCAGCCGCAATGGTGGGTGGATAACACCTTGTTCTTTATTTCCGATCGGACAGATTGGTGGAATCTTTATCGCTGGCGGGCTGATATGGAAGTCGAACCAGTCTTGGAGATGGAAGCTGAATTTGTTCATCCTCAGTGGGTATTTAAAATGTCCACTTATGGATTTCTTTCTTCCCACCGCATCGCCTGCGCCTATACCAGACATGGTATCTGGCATTTGGGCATCATCGACCTGACCACAAAACGCCTGATCCCAATTCGTAGTCCATATACCCATGTAAGTATGTTATGTGTGGATGCGAGCCATAACGCCATTCTCATGATTGCGGGTTCTCCTACGAAATCAGAATCGTTGCTTCGTTTGAATCTGGATCATCCAGACCCGGATTCAAGCTCGAAACACCGCGTTGAGGTGCTGTGTATGTCCAATAAGGCAGTGGTGGATACCGGTTATATTTCCGTTCCGCAAGAGATTTCTTTCCCGGCGGGAGAGCACAAAAAAGCACATGCTTTCTTCTACCCGCCGAAAAATAAGGACTATAGCGCCCCCCAGGAGGAATTGCCGCCATTACTGGTGATCAGTCATGGCGGTCCAACGAGTTGCGCCCATACCAGTTTGAATCTGAGTATCCAGTTCTGGACGAGCCGCGGTTTTGCTGTCCTGGATGTGAATTATGGCGGCAGCAGTGGTTTTGGACGTCCTTATCGCCAGAGGCTGAAGGGTCAATGGGGGATCGTGGATGTTAATGATTGTGTGAACGGGGCACGCTTCCTTGCAGAACATGGCAAAGTGGATTTCGCTCGCCTTGCTATTCGGGGAGGCAGTGCCGGAGGATATACGACACTTTGTGCCCTCACTTTTCACGGGGTTTTCAAAGCTGGCGCTAGTTATTATGGCGTTTCAGATTTAGAGGCGCTTGCCCTCGAGACGCATAAATTTGAGGCTCATTACCTCGACAGCCTCATTGGTCCTTATCCAGCCCAAAAAGAAACCTACCGTTCTCGTTCGCCGATCTATAACATCAACCAAATATCCTGCCCGATTATTTTCTTCCAGGGCTTGGATGATAAAGTGGTTTTGCCCAATCAGACTGAGAAAATGTTTGCTTCCCTGCGGGATGGCGGATTGCCAGTCGCTTATTTACCCTTTGAAGGCGAGGGACATGGTTTCCGTAAGGCGGAGAACATCAAGCGTGCGCTGGACGCCGAACTTTATTTCTATGGACGTGTTTTCGGTTTTGAAACCGGAGAAATCATTCCCCCGGTTCAGATCGAGAACTTGTGACAAAATCGTTAAATCAAAGAGCCTTGATAGCCTGCTCAGCGTCCGGGTAGAGTTCAAAGATTCGATCAAGCATCGTGATTCTTAAGACAGTACTTGCTTGTTCGGTCAAGCCGCATATTTTTAATGTGCCTCCTGCCTGGCGGGTTTCTTTCAAACCTGCCACCAAAGCCGCCATTCCTGAACTATCTAAGAAAGATACTTTGCTAAGATCAAGCACAATCTGGAAATAACCTTTTTTAACAAATTCTTTGATCAGTGCTTTTAATTCCAGGGCACTGACTGCATTAAGACGCCCGTCGAGGGTAAAAAGAGCACATGTATCCGATTTGATTTGGTCTGTAATCTCTAAAGTCATATGAATTCATCCTTCTAATTTTTATTCAATGTGGTTTCCCCATTTGGGAAGAGGAAAGACGGAGGTTTGGGAGACCAATTTTCTGGTGGTTTATAGACAGCCGCTTTGATAATTGCAGACAGCATCCAGACATTATAACAACCCCAAAAAATATTAACATATATACCGATAGGATTTGCCAATCCGATCGTGAGTTTATAAATGCCATAAACACAGGCGAGAATTGTCAAGCCAGCGATCAGCAGTTGCGGCCAAATGAGGGGCAAATAATTACCACTTTGACGCTGTTTCGGCGTAACGACAAAGACCATCTTGACCCTCATGACGACAGAAACTACTGCCTGAATCCAGAGAGGGAACAACGCCAAGCTGTACTGTTCTCCGCGCCAAACCGAGATACCCCACGAGACATAACGGAACATCAGTTTATTCAATAGCAGGAACGGGATTAATCTCCAGGCAAATTCGACAGACCAGGCATTAACAGGAGGAATACCTGAAAACAAGTATACGATCGGGGCTATGAGATAGATCAGGTTGAAAAAGCCGCTGAAATAGGAAAACATGGTCGTGAAATACTGAATTCTTTGGGGAATCGAAAGTCCTTTTTTGAAAAGAGGATTTTCAAATAGCAGCACTTGGATGGTGCCCTGCGCCCAACGCAACCTTTGACTTAATGTGGATCCAAGATCTTCTGGCGCGAGACCATAGGCGAGGATTTCAGAATGGAAAATACTATGCCATCCGGATGCATGCAGCCGCATCGCGGTCGCCATATCCTCGGTTATACTGATTGTGGCAAGGGACTGGATAGGAATGGCTTCATCGTCGCGGGTAAGCGCCAGGCTCTGTTCCTCCTCAGAAGAAAGCCCGATGGATTGGAGTGAAAAATTTTGACTAAGTTGTTCCATACCATGGGAGAATTGGTCGATAAGATTCTGGCTGATTTCATCAGCATTTTGATCTCCCATAATGCCAAGTTCTCGAAGATCAGCAACCATTGCGTTAATATCCTCACCGGTGACAACCTGTCGTACTTGATCTAAGGTTTGCTGGATAATACTTCTTGCCGTTTCTAAGGGCATCCCTGAATTTAAGGACTGGCGGGATTGTACGACTGCTTTTCGCAGCAATTGCAGTGCAGCCTGGTATTCTGGTATGTCGCTCTTAATGGCTGCAAGATCCTTTTCGATATGATCTAATCCGCGGCGCATCTGTTTTTCGACTTCTTGGACATAGCCCGTGATACCTAACTGGATCAAGGCTTCCCGCCGTAAAATAGCATTCGATCCGCAGAAAAAAGCCGCATCCCAGCCGTCTTTACCCTGCAAGATCGGTCCGTAAAACAAAGGCGCATCGGTGCCAAAAGGATCACCCTGCGGTAAATTATAAAAAAATTGGGGTGTCTGCACGAACGCTACTTTGGGATCTATAAAATATCCGATTGTATGATTAATAATTTGAGGCGCTGGAATTTGATCAGCATCCAGGATCAGGATAAATTCACCGCTTGTCTTCATTAAGGCATTATTGACATTACCAGCTTTGGCATGCCGGGCTTTCCCTGCCCATTCTTCACCGCGCGTAATATACCCACACCCAAGTCGATCAGCCGCGGCTTTCATATCAGGACGAGCGCCATCATCCAGAATATACACATGCAGATCATTCCAATCAATCCGGCAAGCTGCCGCGGTGGTTTGTTCCACCAGTTCAATGTCCTCATTGTATGTCGTTACAAATACATCCACTGGTACATCTTCGATAGGCACAGGGGATACCCGTCTGAGAGGTTTCCACATCATGAATATAAACAGGAAACAATCGATGAGACTGTACGTTTCTGCGATCACCAACGGGATGGCAAACCACCAGGCGGATAAATTAAGGGTCGAAGTATAACGCCATATTAGATAAGATAATCCCAATATGAGATTAACGATAGCAATGATTCGAAATATTTTTAAACGCAATGCGTGCCGTTTATCTGGATCTTCTGGGAGTATCTGCAAAATATCGTTTTCCCATCTTGCCTTAACCCATGCGGTTAGGTTTTTCATGAGTTTTACATTGTCCTCTTCATTAGCTTCCATTGGTTGCCATTTGGCGTGTGGGGGATGTACTCAAGGTTGTCTGTTATCTGGTGCGCGATATAAATCCCGTATCCGCCTTCCTTAGGTTCTTTAGGCATCGGACCAGCTAGGGTTGGCGGGGCGTAGGCAGTGCCGTTGTCAAATAATTCAAGCAGAACATAATCCAATTCAAGGGTAATATTTGCCCTGATTTCTCCAGCTAATCCGGCATAGGCATGTTGAACGATGTTGGTTACAATCTCTGAGGCTGCCAGTTCAAATTGGTAGGCGAAGTCCTCTCCATAAACCCGCGTATGGTCGAAAATGATCCGGGTGATTTCGTCGACACACGCCATCGTCGCAGGAAGGGTAAAATTAATCGTTTGGGGCTGAATCTTAATAACCACAAGCGTCAAATCGTCAGACCGAGGTGCGCCGCCCCGAAATGTCTCGACCGTGTTGAATATGATATTAATCAGGTCATCAGGGTGAGAGTTTGCGTTCTGGGTGATCAGTGCGGAAAATCGCTCAAACCCAAATAATTCATCTTCCTTATTCGCTGCTTCGGTAAGTCCATCACTGTAGAATAAATAAATATCACCGGGACGTAGATAGAATGTCTCCTCCGTTATAGGAAGATCTTCCAGTACCCCGATGGGCGGGCCTGTGGATGGAAGAACCTGACAGGTTTGATCCTGGCATCGCCACCAGAGAGACTCAGTGTGACCGGCGCTGGCGTATGTCAAAGTTCTTTCCTGAGGTTTTAATCTGGCAACCAGGTAGGTAATAAACATCTCGGCATGAGAGAGATCATCACACAGGGAAGCGTTGATACTCTTAAGGATTTTTGCTGGAGAATCCTCATGTTCGGTTTCGGCTCGAAATAAGGTTCTGGCTGTGGAAGCCAGCAAAGCGGCTGGAATACCTTTACCAGAAATATCGGCTACGACTATCTGGCATATATCCGCATCTGGTTGGAAAAAATCATAAATATCACCGCTCACAAGAGACGCCGGCAAAGCTCGAGCCGCCAACTGTATGTTTACAAACTGAGGTATTTTGCGCGGTAAGAGACTTTTTTGGATTAATGCAGCCAGTTCGACCTCTTGTTGGAGTTTCTGTTGGATCAGTAATTGATCTTGAGCTTCTTGCAACTGCATCGTGCGTTTTTCAACGATGACTTCCAAACCCTCGTTGGTTCTTTTTAGTTCTTCAGCAAGGATTGCCTGTTCAGCCTGGGCTTGGACGAGCTCCGAGATACCCGAGATGTACGCCATGTACAGAAATTTGTCTGCGCTTTTAATGTAACTTAAGCCGATCTCGACCGGAATCTCAGTGCCATCTTTACATCTTCCGTAAATGACGGATATAAAATCAGGTTTCATCTTTCTAGGATAAGGCGCTTCACGGAACGCTTTGGCGTAGAGGATATGTTTTTCCTGATATCTTTCAGGAATGAGATATTCGATCGTTTTTCCTAATAATTCGGCTTGCGAATAGCCGAACATCCTTTCACAGTTCTCGTTGACCAGGGTGATTTTACCTTCCTCATTCAAGATGATGATTCCGGTAGGAGCATATTCAAATAGCGACCTGAACCTGCCTTCACTGTCCTGGAGAATTTGATTGTGTTTTTGAACCTGTTGTTGGAGCTTTGTAATCGTCATGTGAGTTCGAACCCGGGCTAATAGTTCTTCTCTCTTGATCGGCTTGGTTATATAATCAATGCCCCCAACCTGAAATCCTCTAACGATTTCTTTTGGCTCATCCTTCCCCGTCACGAAAATCACTGGAATTTCTTTCGTCTCCGCGTTATTTTTCACCTGGGTGCAGAATTCGTAGCCATCCATCTCCTGCATCATGATATCTAGTAAAATCATGTCGGGGTTAAGGGTAGGTAAGTCATTCAATGCCTGGTTGGCAGACTGATAAAGGTATACTTGATAGTCAGCTTTTTTGAGAATAACGTTGAGCAATTTCAATCCTAAGATATCATCGTCAACGACCAGAATAGATTCATTTGTTGTGGAATTATAATTCATCAGGTTTTTCTCAAATATATTGAAAGAATTTAGTCTGGATATTCGAAATGACCGGTTGCAAGTTTTAAAAAGATGAATTTCTCAATTGTAAGATAAATTCTTTGAAACTTTCGCGATATTTCTCCAGGGGTATAATCTTTATTTGCAGGTTCTCAATAAATGGTTCACTCTTTTCTTTGTGTTTAGAAAAGTGCTCTTTCAAGCGGATAGTTAAGCGCTCACATCCGTTCATATCTGTGTCATCTAAAACAGCGACGACAGATCCCGGCGTCAACATACCAACCTGATCGATTCCTTTCAACCAGCTTCTTAAGTCCGCCATGAGTATCTGACTTTCTTTTTCTCCTGCAACGGAGAAGATGATTGCACCCAAGGGAGTGTTTTTCTTGAGTGATTCGTTCCAGACGGTCTGTAATCTTAAGAGAAATTCCATTGTTTCATTCGTCATCTGCAGGAACAGGGGGGCTACATCCTCAGATAAGATGGTCTCATGATAGAATACTGGATTCGATTTTTCTGCGGACTTGGCAATACCAAGCGCAAAATTGGCATTCTTCAATAGACTCTCAATTAGATCATCTGCCAGAGGAAAACAGGAAATGCCTGTGTATATCTGTCCATATTTCCCCAATTTTTGAAGGGATTGTTTAATATATCCTGCGGCTTTCTCTGCCTGCGTAACATTAGTATCCCAAAGCAGTAGATAATAACCATCCTTTACAGGAAATATCTCATCATGTGCTCTTAAGCTATGCGCTAACTGACTGGCTTCCTCGACCGGAGGAATATGATCGACCCAGATGGATAGGATTGATAATGGTATGTTTTGTCCTTTCGCCTCATCCAATTTTTTCATCCAGATATTGGAAAGTTTACTTATCGCTGTTGTCCGCTCTAAAAAGGCTTCGCTAATGTTACGGTACGCGATGACAATCAAACCCATAAAGCCCAAAACGCAAATTAAAGCTCCGTTGATGCGTGCCCCTTGAAAAATGAGAGCAATCGACAGGATAAAACCTCCCAAGCCGCTGATGAGGATTAATATGTTGCTGGTCTTGGGTGGGATATCGTACCTGAAATTTGTGATCAAGATAACACTGGCAATCAATGCCATAATATACAGAGCTAGAAATTGTGACCCGAGAATCCAGCGTAAACTGGAAACGGAGCCGCGATTGATTGTCGATAATAAATCAATAAGGATTTCGAGAGCTGTCCTGACACCCATCCAGGGTGCCAGGAATAACCCATATAAAATGATTAACAGGCTGATCGATTGAACGCTTTTTCTAGTTGTAAACATGCAGGCTTCCTCTTCTGATCGTAATGTGCTTGCTAACAATGATAACTACAATCATTGTTAATAAATTATCTTAAATCTGTATTTTATGAATATATCCTTGCGTAACTTCAAAGTTATCCAATCCGAGCAGAGTATCTATATTATAATATTAAAATGTAGAAAGGTACATCAATCTGGTGAAAAATTTCGTAAAAATCTTTTTCTTCTTTATGCTGATGGGACTGTCAGCATGTCAAAGCAGCAATGCTCTTGAAAGTGTTCTGTCTACCCAGGAACCTTTCCAGCGCGAAGTTTCCGCTCCTGAAATCCCAACCTCCCTACCAAATCAGAGCTTACCTGCTGCAACTGAAAATTCCACCACCGAAATTCCAAACGATCTTTCATCACAGGCTGTTCCAACCGTGACAGAAATTATCCCTCAAAAAATCCAGCAGCATGATCTTCTCATTCCTGTTGGGAATACAATTTATCAAGGCGCCTGGCTTCCGGTAAAAGGCAATATCCTCCCTGCAGATGTTAAATCTTTTGAGGATGACGTCAATCATAAGCTGGACAGCGTGATTTATTATGTTTCGTGGAATGAACAGGATTGGAAATGGTGTCAAACCCAGCTCGAGATTGCCGGTTCACTGGATTTAACCGTCCAGGTGGTATGGGAACCCTGGTTGAAAGATAAGTCCAATCCTCTACAATCGATTGTTGATGGGGAACAGGATGAGCATATTGATTATTTTGCGCGGGGGGCAGCAAAATATGGCAAGCCTTTTTTCTTACGTTTTGCACATGAGATGAATGGCAACTGGTATCCATGGAGTGGCGAGAATACGGGTAAAAATCCTGATTTGTACATACAGGCTTGGAAGCATATCTGGGAGCGCTTCAAGCAGTCTGGTGCAGAAAACGTGATTTGGGTTTGGTCTCCCAACGCCCTCAGCGTTCCCGCTGCAAGCTGGAATGATATCAGCGCATATTATCCGGGCCAGGAATATGTGGATTGGGTGGGCGTCGATTTTTACGGTCTTAAATGGTCGAACGATCCCCCTGAAACGATGATTGACCCAATCTATCTTTTATACGGGAAAAATCATCCGATTATGATTGCGGAGACGGCTGCCGCCGACCCAAAGAATGTTGCTCAAGACGTAACTATGAGCAAACCTGCTTGGATTAAGCGCTTATTTGATGTGCTCCCCTTCTACCCCGAATTGAAGGCGATTTATTGGTTTAATGAAATCAAAGAAGCAGATTGGCGCGTGCAATCAGAGCCTTCTCCAGATTCGCTGGACGCCTATCGTCAGGGATGGGAAAAAGTCCAATAAGATCGATTTACGAGATCATCTCAGTTGTCATAAAATCGGTGCGGTTCATATAAACGATAGCAATAAAGCTATCCTGGATATCAAGCCGCGTGACCCCCGCGTTATGAATAATGAACCAGTGATTATCCGGCAAGCCGAGTTTCTCACGTGCCGATTGCTCGGTAGACTCATCGTCACTGTCGATCTGACCGGTCTCAAGATGGAAATAAGGATGAGGAGCCAGATCCAGCAGTACCCCCAGGAATCGTTGGTAAAAATCCCCATGACTGACGAACATAACCTGATCCTGGGTGCCGCCGTGGCGCGCCATCAATTCTTTTGCAACGAGACGGGCGCGCTCTGGTGCTTCGTGCTTTTCCTCGCGGTGTCGTTTCCACCAACCGCTTTCATCCAGCCAATCGGGTAAGATCAAGTGTGGATAATGTACCTCATAATAAGAGCGTGGTTTTCCCGGTTGTCCGATAAATTTCCCCGTATTTCCATCATCAAGGTAGACACCACCTACTTCGTGTATGTCTTTCCAGGTAATTAACGGCATACCCAGCGTATCCGCGATAATGCTTCCTGATTCCACTGCACGCAGCATCAAACTGGAGTAGATGTGTGTAAACCGGAAACCTTCCGCGTTGCGCCGGTCCCAGCGGTGCTGGTCATTGCCGCTGTGAATGCGTTCGAGAAAACGACCGGCTGCCTGGGCTTGTTGTCTACCCAGTGCCGTCAGTTCAGGATCTTCGCTGCGACCCTTGCTGCCGTTTGATAATTCATAAATTTCATTGTTTTGTGATTGTCCATGCCGGACGAAATAAAGACGCATAATGATTTCCTAAATTAAGCCTCAATTGGTAATTCTTCAACACGTACTTGGCGACGTGGTTTCAGGTTGACTAACATAATGCCGCTCATCACCAGCAGCATGCCGAGGATGATCCGCCAATCCAGGGTTTCCCCTAGAAAGAAGATTCCAAGCAGTAATCCGACTACCGGTAGAGCATAGGTCACCATAGAAGCGCGGGTTGCTCCCCACTCATTCAGTAAACGAAAATACAGCAAATAGGCTACACAGGATCCCAAAAGACCCAGCCATGCAAAAGCGATCCAGGTGATTGGCAGGGATGGCAGTTTAACGGGATACTGAAAGCCGAAACCGATTGGAAGCATGAGCAGGTTGGCAAAAAACAGCATCATGGTTGATTGCAGTACCGGAGGTTGGTTACGTAAGAAACGGCGCGCAAATACATTTGCTACTGCATAGGATGCTGCTGCAACCACGACTGCCAGTTGACCGGCAAAATCACCGTGAAAACCCGTTGTAAAAAGGTCTTTGCTCAGCAGCACAATCACCCCGATGAATCCGATCACCAATCCTGCCACTCGCCCCAGCGTGATCTTCTCGTCATGCAGCCAATAATGGGCGATCAAGATAACAAAGAAGGGTTGTGTGCCATTTAATATCGATGCCAGACCGGAATGGATGCGTGTTTCCCCCCAGGTGATGAGCAGCCAGGGCGCAATGACATTAATGCTTCCCATAAAGACATAACTTAATATAGTACGCCGGTCATGCGGGATGGGCTGCCTGTATAAAGCGATGGGTATCAACAATCCCAGGAAACCGAATAAAATCCGGAAGGTAACTAATGTGATCGGGCTTACATCCTGTACGCCGATTTTAATCCACATGAAGGAAGATCCCCAAATAAAAGAGAGGATGATAAAAAATATCCAATTTTGAAATTTATTCATATAGCCTTTTGATTCAATTATTCAGATTGTCCAGCCAGGATGCGTACCTTTTCCCATGGTGTTTCCCCCGCTTCCTCTGCCAGTATGCCGCGCAGTTCAAAGATTTGATCACGCAAGGCAGCCGCTTTCTCAAATTCGAGGTTTTGTGCCGCCGTTCGCATCTGTTGCTCTAATTCAGCCAGGACGCGTTTGATCTCTTCTTTCGTTGAACCGTCTTTACCATGGATTTTATAAGCCGCCTTCGGCTCAGCTAATGCACGACCAGCAGAGAGGCGTTCGGTCAGGTCGCGCACCGCTTTGATGATACCCACCGGTTGGATATGATGTATTTCGTTATAAGACACCTGTTTGGCGCGCCGCCGGTCGGTCTCTCCTATGGCTTTGCGCATCGATTCGGTCATCTTATCGGCGTACATGATCACCATCCCGTTCAGATGGCGCGCCGCTCGTCCGATGGTCTGGATCAACGCAGTTTCCGAACGCAGAAAGCCTTCTTTATCGGCATCCAGAATCGCAACCAGCGAGACTTCGGGCAAATCCAACCCCTCGCGCAGCAGGTTGATGCCCACGACCACATCAAAAACACCCAGGCGGAGATCGCGCAAGATGCCGATCCGCTCAAGCGTATCCACTTCGGAATGCAAATGGTGTACTTTAATACCCATTTCCATCAGGTAGTCTGCTAATTTCTCCGCCATGCGCTTGGTGAGGGTCGTAACCAGGATACGTTCACCGCGTTCGACGCGCCCGTTGATTTCACCGATCAGATTATCGATCTGACCCTCAATCGGGCGGACTTCAATCTGCGGGTCCACCAGACCGGTCGGGCGGATGATCTGCTCCACGATCTGATCAGAACGTTTCAATTCATAAGGCGCCGGTGTTGCCGAGGTGCAGATCGTGTAGCCCATGCGGCTCTCGAATTCATCGAACGTTAAGGGGCGGTTATCCAGTGCAGAAGGCAAACGAAAACCGTAATCTACCAGGGTCTGTTTGCGGGCGCGATCCCCATTATACATGCCGCGCACCTGCGGGATCGTCATATGCGATTCATCCAAGACCAATAGATAATCATTGGGCAGGTAATCCATCAATGTCCAGGGCGGTGAGCCACCCGGTCTTTGATCCAGATGGCGCGAATAATTTTCGATGCCAGAGCAGTACCCAATTTCACGCAGCATTTCAAGATCATAGGTGGTGCGTTGTTTTATCCGTTGTGCCTCCAGATATTTCTCCTCTGCCTTGAACCGGGCTACCCGTTCTCCCATCTCCTCCTCGATATTAACGATGGCTTGCTGTAGTTTCTCCTGTTCGGTGATGAAATGCTTGGCAGGATAGATGTCGAGCGCATCCAATTTCCCTTTGACTTCTCCGGTCAGGCTGTCCACTTCCATTATTTTTTCCACCTCATCTCCAAAGAACGAGATGCGGTATCCGATACGATCCTCATAAGCAGGGATAATCTCAAGCGTATCTCCATGCACCCGAAAAGTGCCGGAGCGTAATTCCAGATCATTGCGCTGGTATTGCCCTTCAATGAGCTGGCGGAATAGGGCGTTCCGCCGGTAAATATTCCCTTTTTGAAGATGAATGGCTACTTTACCGTAGGCTTCAGGATTGCCCAGCCCATAAATGCAGGAGACCGAAGCGACGATAATCACATCCCGCCGGGACATCAAAGCCGTCGTGGCTGCCAGCCTCAAACGTTCGATTTCTTCGTTGATATCCGTTTCTTTTTCAATAAACAGATCGCGTTTGGGGACATAGGCTTCCGGCTGGTAGTAATCGTAGTAAGAAACAAAATATTCCACCGCATTATCTGGAAAGAAATCTTTAAACTCGGCGTAAAGTTGGGCTGCCAGGGTTTTATTATGTGCCATCACCAGGGCAGGCATATTTACTTGTTCGATGATCTCTGCAATTGTGTAGGTCTTACCAGTCGCAGTGGCACCCAATAACACCTGAGAACGATATCCCTTCTGGATCCCTTCGACGAGTTGCCGAATTGCTTCCGGTTGGTCACCGGTGGGTTTAAATGGGGCATGAAGTTTAAAATTCATGGTATAATTTTACTTCATTAATCTTGGAATTAGGGTATAATTTAGCGGTTAAAGCGTCATCTTACTTAGGAGGTATATTGTGGGTATTTATTTAGATATTGCGATGATCATTGTGTCCATCGCTTTGATTGCTTGTGTGATTTTACAGAGCAAAGGGGCAGGTTTGGGCGGTTTGACGGGTGCCGATTCAGGCGGTTTCTTCTCTGCACGGCGTGGCATTGAAAAGACGTTGTTCCGTGTCACCATCGTTATCAGCGTCCTGTTCTTTGTTTTATCCGTAGCGACGGTTCTCATTACGTCCTAATTTTAATTTCTCAGGTATCTGGTTCGGTATGTGCGCCGCCTTTGTTCTTTTTTTAGATCGGGATGGCGGCATACCGCTTTTTTTATTTTTTTGTTTACTACCATTCAGATGATTAGATGAAAAGGCTGCGCTGGCAACTCATTATTGTATTTGTGGCATTGGTCGTTATTGCTGTCCTTCTCTTTAGCCAGCAATCATCCAAGAGCCCGTTAATAATGGTTCCTGCGCCGGTGAGAGGGGGAAGTTACACCGAAGCCTTAATTGGAACGCCGGGTCGGTTCAATCCTACCCTTGATTTCAATAACCAGGTAGATCGCGATGTGGACCGCCTAATTTTTTCTGGTTTGGTTAAGTTTGATGATCGCGGTATGCCCCAGGCGGATGTTGCTGAGTCTTGGGGTATTTCTAAGGATGGGACGATCTACAATTTTGCCCTGCGTCCAAATGCTGTCTGGCATGATGGGCAGCCGGTTACCAGTGATGATGTCCTTTTTACAATCGAATTGATGCGTCATCCTGAATATCCAATGCCGGGAGATTTACAGGATTTCTGGAAGACAATCGAAGTCAAACGCCTGGATGATAAAACCTTACAGTTTGTTCTCCCGGAGTCCTTCGCTCCGTTTCTGGATTATCTCACTTTTGGTATTCTTCCCAAGCATAAATTAGAGAATATCAACCCCAAGGAATTGGTCAACCATCCCTTTAACCTATCCCCCATCGGATCTGGACCCTACGCCTTTGAACGTCTGGTCACTGGTCAGAATGAAGATGGCAGCACAGCCATTAAGGGATTGGTGTTGCGCTCATTCGATAAATTTTATCTTCAGCCGCCTTATATTGATAAATTTATGATTGCATATTATCCGGATGCCATTTCAGCCCTGGCTGCTTATAAATCTGCCAGGGTTCAGGCTATTGGGAATGTAACCCAGGACATTCTGCCTCAAGCTTTGATCGAGCCAAAGTTAAATTTATATACCAGCCGCTTGCCGAAGATAACTTTAATCTTGCTCAATCTGGACAATCCTGAAGTGCCCTTCTTCCAGGACGCAAAAGTTCGCCAGGCGTTCTTGATGGCAGTCAATCGCCAGAAAATTGTGGACCGCCTGCTGGGTGGGCAGGCGATTATTGCCAATGGACCCATCTTTCCTGGTACCTGGGCTTATTATGATGGGACACCCCAGCTTCCCTATGCGCCCGATAAAGCCATCAGCAGGTTAAAAGCCGCCGGTTACGCCATACCTGCCGATGGGATTGTGCGTACAAAAGATACGCAGCGATTAGCCTTTGAGCTGCTTTACCCGGACGACCCGCGTCATAAAGCCATGGCAGAGATGATTCAAACATCCTGGGCGGCGGTTCAGGCTGAGGTGACATTGAAGGGCGTCAATAATCAGGAAATGATTGCCAATTATTTAAGCACACGCAAGTATCAGGCTGCCCTGGTTGATATCGATCTTTCCCGTTCACCGGATCCAGATCCCTATCCCTTCTGGCACCAAGCCCAGGCGACGGGTGGGCAGAATTATTCCCAATGGATCGACCGCCAGGCGAGCGAATATCTGGAACAAGCGCGTGTGATTGTGGACCCATTGGAACGCGGCCGCCTTTACCGCAACTTTCAAGTGCGTTTTGCCAGCGAATTACCCGCTTTACCCCTGTTTTATCCGGTTTATACGTATGGAATAGATCAAGAAGTTCAGGGGGTGCGTGTGGGTCCCATATTCGATCCCAGTGATCGCCTTTCTTTGGTGACAGAATGGTTCTTGATGTCTAAAGGCAAGGTCGCCGAGACAGCCGTGCCAGGCGGCGCACCGTAGACTCCCTGGAAATTACCATAAACTCATTTGATAGATGGGGCGTTTGCCGTTCAGTAAAATAAAAGGGGCAGCCCGCTGCGATTGGATCCCCAGCGCAGTCAGGTGGCTCAAATCGCACAGTTTATTCTTGCGCCGCCCACCCAGAATAGCCTCCACCCCTTTTTGCCCGATGCCGGGGATACGCAGCAGTTCTTCTGGGGCAGCCTGGTTGATTTCAACCGGTTTCTCTTTGAGATTGTTTTCTGCCCAAAGTTGCTTGGGGTCTCTGCTCAGCGGCAGATTTTGAGAATCGTCAAAGGTCAGCTCCTCCAGTTTGAAGCCGTAATCACGCAGCAAGAAGGAAGCCTGATACAGGCGGCTTTCGCGTACCTTGGAAGTGGCTGGGTGGTTCTCCATCGGTGTATCCGCTATCGGACGAAACGGGGAAAAGTAAGCCCGCCGCAGTCCGGCATAGGTGTTCAGTTTTTCTGTTGTCGCCAGCAGTTCCAGGTCACTTTCCCCGCTTGCACCCATCACAAACTGGGTAGTGGATGAGGGCCAGCGCCGGTTCCACCCCAGATGCGCAGGCTGGCTCTGGCGAATTTCATGCACCCAACGCAGCGGCTGGATGAGGTCTTCTATGAAACGCTTGCTCGGCGCCAGGGTTTGCAGCCTTAAGTTGTTGGGGGCTTCCAGATTGACCGATACCCGGTCTGCCAGTTGCATTGCCCGTTCCACCTGGGCGCGTTCGGCTCCCGGCATCAGTTTGAGGTGCAAATAACCCCGAAAACCCATGCGTAAACGTAAGATTTCTGCCAGATCAAGCAATTTATCCTGGGTGTGTACGCCGCCTTGCACCACCCCTGAACTGATGAACAAGCCTTGCGCAATCCCCGCCCGCACTAAATTCATGAAGATGGTAGAAAATTCTTCTGGCTTGAGGGTTACCCGTTGGGTATCTCGTCCGCTGCGAAAGGGACAATAATTACAGTCGTTTTCGCAGGCGCTGCTCAAGAGAGATTTGAGCAAAGTGATGCGTTTGCCGTTTGGCAGCGTGGCTTCTGTAGTGAAGATGGCACGCTGTTTACGCTCAACAGCCGCGGACCTATTCCCGCTTTCTTCGCTGGGTTCCAGATCCATCTCTGTGGAGAGTTCTTTCAGGCAGGTGAGAGCATCCATGTATATATTATAGCACTTATGTTCTGATTGTCAATC
>JBAXBF010000022.1:0-20019 GCA_037142095.1 Chloroflexota bacterium | reverse complement strand
AATGAGCGGGAGAGCCAGGAAATGAGGGGAAGTTCACAAAGGGATCCATCATAAAAGGGATGCTTAAAAGACTTGAAAGTATAAAAATTAACTGTATAATACAAGTTGATCTACTCAAAATATATTTTTTGATACGGCTTTGAATTTATCAACGGAAAGAAGAGGAAATAACCATGATAATACAGGTTGACACCTTACTTAAAAACGCTAATGTATTAACTATGGACTTAGAAATGCACCAGTATGAAGCTGGAGCAGTTGCTATTAAGGATGATTCGATTGTTGGAGTTGGAAATGAAGTTGAACTCCTCGCTATCTACAGTGCACGAGAAGTAATCGACTGCAAAGGTAATATTTTGATGCCTGGTTTGATAGATGCCCATACTCATGTGCCTATGAATCTATTGCGGGGATTAGCAGATGACCTGAGACTAGATGTATGGTTAATGGGATATATGATGCCTGTTGAACGTGAGTTTGTATCTCCAGAGTTTGTCCGTTTGGGAACGAAATTAGCGGCTGCTGAATTGATACGTACAGGGGTTACTTGTTTTAATGATATGTATTATTTTACGGACGATGTGGCAACAGCGACTGCTGAAGTAGGTCTGCGGGCAATTTGTGGTCAGTCCGTACTTAAGTTTCCAACACCAGATTCACCATCTTATGAGGAGTCCCTCCTTTATGCTCGCAACTATATTGAAAAATGGAAAGGACATTCTCTAATTGTGCCATCAATTGCCCCTCATGCGCCTTATACCTGTACAGATGAAATACTTCGGCAGGCAGCATTACTTGCCGTGGAATTTGATGTACCTTTACATATGCATATAGCGGAAACAGCCTTGGAAGTAGAAAACTTACGAAAAGAGCAAGGAATGCCTGTGATCCCTTATGTAAAGAAGCAAGGATTGTTTGATGCCAAAGTAATAGCAGCACATTGTGTTCATATAGATGAAGGTGAAATGCGTACTTTAGGGCATAACCAAGCCGGCGTTGCGCATAACCCATCTTCTAATCTCAAGTTAGCTTCGGGTATGGCTCCGATTAGTAAAATGCTGTCTTTGGGATTGAATGTTGGAATAGGTACAGATGGAGTGGCGTCAAATAATGATTTGGATATGTTTGAAGAGATGCGTCTTGCCGCTTTCGTTGGAAAAGTATCCACTAACGACCCTACATCTATGCCAGCTAAGGTAGTAGTTAATATGGCAACAAATATGGGAGCCAAGGCAATTCATATGGGGGGGATAACGGGATCATTGGAACCGGGAAAAAGGGCTGATTTAATTATTGTTAATTTAAACAGTATACATAATACCCCTAAATTTCGACGCGATCCTGCTAACGTGTATGCACAATTGGTTTATGCAGGCAAAAGTACTGATGTCAGCGATGTAATGGTCAATGGAAAATGGTTAATGAGGGATCATAGTCTTCTTACTTTGAATGAAGAAGAACTATTATTGGAAGCACAAGAATATGCGCATCGAATTGATGCTTTTCTCATCGAGCGTGAAAAATCGCTTCTATCCAAATTGGTTGCAATCGAAGGGGTTATTGAGGAAGAAAGTTTTGAAATTCAATTGAAAGTACGAATCTCAGATACAGAATCGGTTCTGGATACATTAAAGAAGTCAAATATAGAAATTCTTGCTCATCGAAAATATCGACAATATGATACATATTTTCACTTTGAGGCACCAGAGCCTGGGAATATCCGTTATCGGGAAGATGAAATAATTGATATAGCAGATCAAACATCCAAAGATTTACCGTCAAAAATACGGTACCGATTAACTCTCATCGGGCAAGCAGCAGAAGGGCATTTTCCAAGTGATGTTATGCTTTTCCGTAGTCGATATTTAGCCCCTGCTACACATAGTTTGCGTTTTTATCGTGAGTATTTTGATCCTTGTGCTGAATCAGTTATCGAAAAAGAACGATTACGCTGGCGAGTGCTATTTAAAGGTACGGAATTTTATATAAACTTAGATCACGTTTTTAATCCTGAAATGGGTTTTTTTCTGGAGGTAAAGAGTCGTACATGGAGTAGGCGCGACGCGGAACATAAAGCTGAGATGGCCACAGAATTAACAAAATTCTTACTCGGAGGGGAACCAGAGAATATGGTCACGAAAGATTATTTTGAATTAATACAAGGAGCTTCTGATCGAATCGAAAATGAAGATTAAGCAAGTAATAAATATTATTGAAGTTCAACCCCTTGTGAATAAAAAGTTAAGACTGTCGCTTGTCTTAATGGGAGCAGCGATTAGTATTTTTATGGGATGGTTTTCTATAAGGAATCAGTTAATTGCCCAGGCAGAAGATTTACATCAGCAACCTTCGCCGAATATTCCAACTGTCACGGGAACGCCATCAGACCCTATGGGGAAAGTAGTTTTAGATCAAGAAGAAATTAATGTTCGTTCAGGACCTGGTGCTGGCGATGTATTTCCAAGAATAGGCATTTTATTACCTGGGCAAGATGTACCAGTGTTAGGACGATCTCCCGGGGGAGATTGGTTGCAGATATATTATCCTGGTGTACCTGGTAATGTCGGTTGGGTTTACTATGCATTTATTGTTTTACCTCAAGATATGAAAACCAAATTAAAGATAATTGAGCCACCTTCAACTCCAACGCCAATTGTAACACCTACGATTGATGCTACTTTAGCGGCTCAATTTATCGTCAATGTTCCCCCTACGCGTTTGCCAACTTTTACCCCCCCCCGTCCTATAATCGTTCCAACATACGTACAGGAAGAGAAGAATATATTAATAACAGATATCCCGATGGGATTACCAATATCTATTTTATTAATTATGGGTATATTGGGATTACTTATTTCAATTCTAAGAGATTGAACATTTATGGACGCGTCCCAAATAATTTGGTACCGATACGAATCATATTTGATCCTTCTTGGATTGCGATAAGATAATTATCACTCATCCCCATAGATAACCATTGCATCGAGATTTTAGGTATGGATTGTTTGGTGAGATTTTCAAAAAGCGTTCTTGTTGCTTTGAAGTAAGGTCTGATTCCTTCGACATTTTCCAGGAATGGACCCATTGTCATCAAACCTTTTACTTTGATGTTTTCCAATTTGGATAAAGCAACAGCCAGTTCAAAAGCTTTTTCTGGCAATATCCCCGTCTTATTCGCTTCTCGTCCGCTATTTATCTCAATCAATACAGGTGTAATTTTACCAATTCGTGCACTTTGGTGGGAGATTTCATTTCCTAATTCAAATGAATCTACCGTTTGAATCATGTCACAAATTTCTACTGCAGCAAAAACTTTGTTTTTCTGTAAGTGCCCAATAATATGCAAAGAGATTTTTGTTCTTATCTGAGGATTTAATTGCTGGATCATTTGTCTGGCTTCTTGGACAAAATTATGACCAATCTGAAGAATACCTGCATCAATGACCATTTCTACTTCGGTTATTGTGCGTTTCTTTGCCGCAGCAACTATGGCTATATCTGTAGGGATGCTTTCTAAAATTTGATGGATATTTTCATGGCTAATCATAGGACTAAATATTTAATAATTTGATTTATCTTAGGAATTTTTAATTTTTTTTAAATATAGACGATGATTACACTTATAATAATTGTTCAAATAGGTTTTCATATGCTTCTGCAGTAGTGTCAGGGCTGAATCGTTGTGAGACTGCGGTAGGGTTCCCTTGATATTTTGATGGATTTTCGAGAACTTTTAATATTGATTGTGTTAGACTTAGCGGATCACCAACTTCAGCGATTTCCCCCATTCCTGTCATTTTGACTGGTTGGCGTACACCCGGGAGATTTGATGCAACGACTGGGACACCATTCATCATTGCTTCGATTTGCACCAAGCCAAAAGACTCCGTTGAATTTAAACTGGGCACTACGAGTAAGTCTAAATTAGGGTAAAAAGATGCCATTTGAAGCGGATTTAGTATACCTAAGAATTTCCAAACACCTTGTTTTTGATATTCTTTTATCCGCTTTGAATGTTTTTGAAAATACATATCTTCATCTAACACGTTTTGATATTGTCCAGCAAAAAGAACAAGTGAATTAGGAAATTGATTTAGGATTTGAGGTAGAGAATCTAATAGTACCTCTATTCCTTTTTCTGCCGCAAATCGAGCTGCCATTCCGATCACAGGTGCACGCTGCCCATTGTCTTTACCGATATTATTATCTACAGAAAAATTATGAATGCCATCCGGTAAAGCTTGAGGTAACTCAACAGGCGGTGTGATAATAGCTACTTTGGAATTAAATCGTTTGAGATAATGTGAATGATCAGCAAAATCTTGCGTGTAGGTAACAATACGCTGAGCAAAGATTGCCGCTAAATTATTCATCCCATTTACAGTCGAATTCACAACACGATTAAATAGACTAGGTGGTAACGTTATATCGCAATGATATGTAATTACTGTTGGTTTTCTTAAAATTCTGCCGCGTATTGCTATTCCCGCTGCGTCAAATTGCGGCAAGTGCAAATGTATAATATCATTTTTAAGCACGTACTTGGTTGCAAGAACGCCAAATGTTGGCATTATGACACCTTTACTTATCTTATATAAAACGGGTGCACGGACAATATGTGCACCCTCCATATACTCATCCGTAGGTAATTCAGGAAGAAATTTTGATGTTAGGATAGTGACTTGATGCCCGCGTTTAACTAATGCTTTAGAGAGACGTTCAACATAAATTGTTAAACCGCTAGTATGTGGACGATAATATGTAAGAATGATAAGGATGCGCATTTATCGTGGAAATATGTCTTTGTTTTCTTGTACCCAATTGAATAGTTTACGTATTCCAATATCTGTGTTCGTCTTGGGTTGCCAACCCAATATTAACTTAGCTTTTCTAATATCAGAGACATATACCGGCTGGTCTCCTGGCCGCCAGCTTGACCATGTTACGGGTATTTCATTTCCCAATAAGTTTTCCAGAATTGGCTTGAACTCAAGCCAAATGGAGATGGTATTATCAATACCACCACCAATATTAAAAACCTTTCCGGAAGATTTATCCAAATTAGCGAGAGCTATATCGTAAGCATCTAACAAATCATCAATATATAGAATATCCCGAACTTGTTTTCCATTTCCGTAAATTGTTATAGGTCGATTTGTTATTGCTGCGATAATGAACCAAGCAACCCATCCTTGGTCTTCTACACCAAATTGTCGAGTTCCATAGATACAAGATTGTCGCATGACAATGGTTGGTAATCCATAGATTCTGGCATAATCACGAACATACTGATCACCGCATCCTTTAGAGCATCCATAAGGGGAATGAAAATCCAGATTTTGTTCTTCAGAGATACCCAGTGGAAAATTGGCATAGCGATAATTGGTTTCTTCTTCAACGACGCGGATTTCCTCCATACCCCCATAAACTTTATTAGTTGATGCATATAGGATTGTCGGTTTATTCCCAGAAAGGCGTGCTGCCTCTAAAACGTTAAAAGTACCGAGTGCATTATATTCAAAGTCTTGCTTGGGATTATCAACTGAAGTTGTGACAGCCACCTGTGCTGCTAGGTGTACAATTGTGTCTATGTTTTCTTTAACAACTGAATTAAGCAGATCGTCGTCACATATATTTCCGACAATCAATTGGAATGAATTTTCTCCATACATTTTGCGAAGCCATTCAATATTCGCACTAGTTCCTTCGCGAGATAAATTGTCATAAATTGTGACAACCTGTTTTCTTTCTAATAATCTATTAACATAATTTGAACCAATGAATCCGGCTCCTCCGGTAATTAAGTAACGTTTTTTCATAAATTATGTGCTTCCTTAAAGCCATTTTTAATTATTTGCCGATCTGTTTCATTTATATTGTATTTATTGATCGACGGCTAAAGATTCTATGATAAAAATGTGTAAGTGATTCACCTTCTCTAAATAAACCGATTATGCCAAAAATGGCTGTAATTGTATAATAAATGAAGTGCCCTAATAACGCAAAAGCGAATGCTTTTGATGCGTCTATCTTGAATATGGATAAAGCACCAACGTAAGCTGCTTCGACCACACCAATACCTCCAGGTGATGATGGAATTGCAACACCAAGCGACGTAACACCTAGTGCAAAAGTAATCCAATAAAGATCAATATGATCGACGAAGATTCGTAATAATACATAAGTTTGAGCAATTTGAAAAGCCCATGTTAAAAGCATCCACCCTAAAACTTGAAGAAAACGACTCACTTTCGTCAAACAAACTAAACCTAAAAAGAAAGAATCTAATCTTTCAACCCGTAGTTTAGAAAGAAGAGGGAAACGCATTGAAAGTATATGTAGTTTTGCAATAACTATTACACGGTTATTTGCTAAAATATATAGAATATAAAATCCGAGTATTACAATACCACCTGAGATAATGGCTGCTGGCTTTGCCAATTCAGTGGTATTTGGAGAAGATGAAGATACTAATACAAAAGGTATACTCGTTATCAAGAGACTGACAGCTATTAATAGATCAAAAGAGCGTTCTATTATGATCGATGATGCAACCTGCCAAAAAGATACCTCAGATGTTTGACTTACCAGAATCGCCCGACTAATTTCTCCAGCACGAAATGGGAATATATTATTTACTAGATAGCCTATATTAATAACAAAAAATAATCGTGACCCATTTATTTGTTCCTGGAGCATAGTACGCCATCCCATACTGCGCGCAATAAGAGACAGAATGAAAAGACATATAGCTATCGGTAAATAACCATATTGAGCATGTTGAAGCACTTCGATAACTTGACCTAGAGGCGCAAAATATAGAACAATCCCAAGTGCACCAAGACTAATCACTAATCCTGGCAGAATTCGCTGCCATTTAATATTTTCTAGGGTTGTATTAATTTTTATTCTTCCCCCAATCGCAAAACAGCTAAAAACGCATCTTGGGGAATTTCTACGGTACCAACCATTTTCATTCGTCTTTTCCCCTTTTTCTGCTTCTCAAGCAATTTCTTTTTTCGGGATATGTCTCCACCATAACATTTTGCAAGCACGTCTTTCCTAACTGCTTTGACGTTCGCACGAGAAATAATTCTTCCGGCGGCAGAAGCCTGGATAGCTACCTCAAATAATTGTTGCGGAATGAGCTTCTTTAATTTAGAAACCAGTGCTTGACCTTTAGTATATGCATCGTTGCGATGGACAATCATTGCTAGTGCATCGACAGGATCACCATTGACAAGAATCTCAAGTTTTACTAAGTCGTCGCGAAGGTAATCATCAAATTGATAATCTAATGAGGCATAGCCATGGCTCCTAGACTTTAATTGGTCGAAGAAATCTACAATTATCTCAGCAAGAGGGATATGAAAATTTAATTGAATACGGTTTTGAGCCGGATATTCCTGCGAAAGATAAGCACCCCTCCGTTTTGTAACGAGATCCATTATTGAGCCATAATATTCAACAGGGCTAAATATTTCTATTTTCATCCATGGCTCACGGATTTCAGCGATTTCTCCTTCCTCGGGTAATTTAGCAGGGGAATCGATAATAACTTTTTGACCGTCACGTAAAATAACCTCATATTCTACAGAAGGAGCAGTGACTACAATGTCGAGATCATATTCACGCTCTAAACGTTCCTGAATGATTTCCATATGAAATAATCCTAAGAAACCACAGCGAAAACCGAAGTTCAAAGCTTGAGAGATTTCAGGCTGATATGAAAGGGAAGCGTCGTTTAATTGAAGTTTTTCGAGCGATTCTTTTAAATTTTCATAATCATCATTCTCGACTGGATAGATGCTTGCGAAAACCATAGGTTTGATTTTCTTATATCCGGGTAACGGCACTAATACAGGATGGGAAACCGAAGTAATCGTATCGCCTACGTGGCAGTCACGTACGGTTTTTAGACCCGTTGCAATATATCCTACTTCCCCCGCGGTCAATTCCCTCGCCGGTCGCATACCTGGGGCAAAGATACCGATTTCAACAGGTTTAAGTTCTGTAAGATTGGACATTAATCGTAAAGTATCCGTAGCTACAAATTTACCATCTATCACTCTGACATAAGCTATGACTCCTTTATAGGCATCATAATGCGAATCAAAGATTAATGCACTTAATGGAGCATCCTCTTTTCCTAAGGGAGGTGGAATCTGAGATACTATAGCTTCAAGGACAGCATCGACATTACGTCCATCTTTAGCAGAAATTCGTAATATTTTTTCTGCAGGATAATCAAGTAATATTTCGATTTCTTTGGCAATTTCATCTGGATTTGCCGATGGAAGATCGATTTTATTAATTACAGGAATGATTTCTAAATTTGAATCCAGAGCCATGTATAAATTTGCCAGTGTTTGGGCTTGGATACCTTGGGTAGCGTCAACAATCAAGATCGTCCCTTCGCAAGCAGCTAGAGCACGGCTTACCTCATAACCAAAATCCACATGTCCTGGTGTATCAATTAAATTTAATTCATAGATATTACCATCTTTAGCCGTATATGCCATGCGTACAGCAGATGCTTTAATTGTTACGCCTTTTTCGCGCTCGATATCCATACTGTCCAATACTTGCTCGGTCATATCACGGTCTGATATTGTGCCGGTAATTTGTAAGAGGCGGTCAGCTAAAGTGGATTTACCATGATCGATATGTGCAATTATACAAAAGTTTCTTATGTGATCGGTAGTCATATTTACCGTATAGTATAACCGATTTTTTGATTCTAATATCAATTCTCATATCCTCAAATCAATTAATTTATAAATAAATACAAAGAAACATGAATGTTATATATCTGCACATATCACTACAACTTAAATGATTTTCAAACGCACTATCATAACTTTGGCTTCGTATACAATCACAGAATAACTAGGTGTAGGGATTTTAAGAACGGCGTAGAGTTGAAGAAGAATATATGTGCTATAATAAATTCGTTAGACGAATTGTCTTTGAGAAACTCTATGTCATTTGTGCACCTTCATGTTCATTCTACATATTCGTTGCTTGATGGGCTTTGTAATGTTAAGTCTTTAGTAAAACGCGCAAAAGAACTAGAAATGCCAGCTCTCGCGCTAACAGATCATGGTGTGATGTTTGGAGTAGTTGAATTCTATGAAGCAGCCATTAATGCAGGCATTAAACCAATTATTGGAGTTGAAACATATATATCAGCTCGCAAAATGACTGATCGGGATCCCAATTATGACCGGAAATCTAACCATATTTTACTCTTAGCTGAAAATGAAACCGGATATAGAAATTTACTTAAGATTGCCAGTGCATCGCAACTGGATGGGTTTTATTATGCACCGCGTATCGATAGGGAGTTTCTTGAAACTCATGCTGATGGGTTAATTGCAACAACTGGCTGCATGTCAGGTGAAGTTCCGCGTGCGATTCTACAGGATAATCTAAAACTTGCCCAAGAAAAAATTGATTGGTATTACAATGTTTTTGGTAAAAATAATTTTTTCTTTGAGTTACAA
Organism: Chloroflexota bacterium; assembly: GCA_037142095.1. GTDB lineage: Bacteria > Chloroflexota > Anaerolineae > Anaerolineales > DRKV01 > JBAXBF01. Next base: position 10,513 of record JBAXBF010000022.1, on the reverse strand, counting down.
GATCACGATATTCCAGAAATTCATAAACTAAATGAAACCTTATTAGAATTAGGTAAACGATATCAATCTCAATTTGTTGCAGCAAACGATGTTCATTATCTGAATCCGGAAGATCATTATCTACAAGATATATTGATTTGTATTCAAACACAGACAATATTAAGTGATCCGAAGCGTATGAAGATGACTGATAATTCCTATTACATGAGAACTCCCCAGGAGATGATGCGTCTTTTTGGTCATATACCTGGTGCCATTGAGAACACTTTATTGATTGCAGAACGTTGTAATGTTGATTTAGGATTCAAGGGATATCATTTACCTGTGTTTATGGTGCCTCAGGGATTTGATGCGAGCACATATCTTCGCAAGTTATGCGAAGAAGGATTAGAAAAGAGATATGGGAGAGTCGATCGAGATTCAAAACCCAATAAACAACTGGAATATGAACTTGAAGTTATTCATAGAATGGGTTTCGACGCTTATTTCTTGATCGTATGGGATTTATGCCGATATGCAAGAGAACGAGGAATATGGTATAACACGCGCGGATCCGGTGCTGGTTCGATTGTAGCTTATACTTTGGAAATCACTGTTATTGATCCAATTTTGCATGGTTTAATCTTTGAGCGTTTTCTCAATCCAGGGCGTATCTCTATGCCTGATATAGATTTGGATTTTCAGGATGATCGCCGGTTTGAAATGATGGAGTATTGTGCAAACAAATATGGTGGGGATAAAGTTGCTCAAATTATAACCTTCGGCACCATGAAGGCACGAGCTGCAATCCGAGATGTTGGTAGGGTTATGGATATTCCTCTTCCAGAAGTAGACCGGATATCTAAATTGGTTCCTCAAACACCAGGTGTTGGAATCCGTGATGCTATAGAAAATGTTGTTGAGTTTAAACAGTTGTATGAAGAAGCCACCTATAGTCCTGAGAAAAAATATATTAAGGATTTAATTGATAGTGCTGTCAAGATGGAAGGGGTTGTACGAAACGTTGGTACACATGCCGCTGGTGTTGTCATCACTGATAATCCCTTAATTGATTATCTCCCTTTGCACCGTCCAACCAATTCTTCAGAAGGTACTCCCATTAAAACCGTTACACAATTTGAAATGAATATTCTGGGTGATTTGGGGTTGTTGAAAGTGGATTTCTTAGGGTTAGTAACTTTGACCGTCATGGCACGCGCTTGTGAACTTATCTGTCAGAGGTTTGGCAAGGAATTCAATTTGAATAACATTCCAGTCAATGACCCTAAAGCATTAGAGTTACTTGGACATGGGGAAACGGCTGGCGTATTCCAAGTGGAAAGTACGGGAATGCGTCGTTATTTGATCGATATGAAGCCCATGAGTCTTGAAAATGTTGTTGCAATGGTGGCATTATACCGTCCTGGACCAATGGAATTTATTCCATCCTATATTCGGCGGATGCACGGAGAAGAAGAAGTCGAGTACAGACATCCATCAATGGCTCCAATATTTTCCGAAACATATGGTATCCCGGTTTATCAAGAACAGATAATGCGCGCAGCGGTTGATCTGGCTGGTTATACAGCTTCAGAATCTGATGAATTACGCAAAGCTATTAGTAAGAAGCAAAAAGAAAAATTGCTCAAACATCAAGAAAAATTTATGGACGGAGCGGCTGAGTGTGGTACCATGCCGAGAGAGATAGCAGGTGCAATATTTGCGGATTGGGAACAATTTGCTCGTTATGGTTTTAACAAGGCGCATGCAGCAGATTATGGCACTATTGCGATGCAGACAGCTTTTCTAAAAGCTCATTATCCTGCAGAATATATGACCGCTCTGATCTCCGCCAATAAAAATATTACGGACAAAGTAGCTTTGTATATTGCAGATTGCCGTCGAATGGGAATTGATGTGGCTCCACCGGATATCAATGCAAGTGAATGGGATTTTACTATAGAAGATCTGGTTGATAAGACTGGAATCAAGAAAACGATCATTCGCTTTGGAATGGGAGCTATCAAGAATGTTGGTCAAGGCGCAATAGATGTAATACTTGATGAACGGCGAAGGAACGGTTATTTTAATAATTTAAATGATTTTGCTAGGCGCGTGGATTTGCGACAGGTTGGTAAGCGTTCCCTTGAATGTTTGATTAAAGTTGGCACTTTGGATACCTTCGGTTCTCGTCCAGCGTTGCTTAAAACACTAGATCGTCTGGTTGCCGTGAGTACCAGTAACTTCAAAGCTGCTGATGCTGGCCAAATATCATTCTTTGGCTCTTCCACAGGGATTATCGAGGAAATTACGTTATCCCAAATCACAGAAGAAATTGATCAGCGTGAGATTCTCAATTGGGAACGTGAGTTGATCGGTTTGTATGTATCAGATCATCCTCTTAGCAAACATATGAAAATTCTGGATCAAATCGTTTCTCACTTTTCGAAGCAGCTAAGTGATGCTGCACATGATGATAAGGTTCGCGTCGCGGGGCTGGTAACTTCTTCTCGTTCCCATCAAACAAAAAATGGCAAAATAATGGGGTTTGCAACTATAGAAGATATCCAGGGAACGGTGGATTTGATCATCTTTCCAAAAAATTGGGATGAATATCAGTCAATATTGCAATTAAATCAAATGATCGTTGTTGAGGGTAAAGTGGATAATAGTGGTACTGAGCCACGTATCTTAGTAGATAAAATTGTAACTTCATTGGAGATAACTACATCTGCAGAAACTGAGTCAAATAACAAAGAAGAATTTATTCCAATGGAAGAGGATATTATAATTAGTGATGAAGGTAAATTCAATACTGACTTACTTTCACCTCCTGAAGCGCCACCTGAATGGGATACGTATAGTATTCTTAAGCCTTCAAAACAAAGCAAATCAAACTTAACTATAGAACATCCAAATGATGTACAGAAACCAGAAATCAAGAATGAGGATGCGGTAGCGTTGCTTATCCCAAATACGTCACAGACTCCTACTGAGGTATTTGAATTACCAAAGATTAGAGAGATAGAAAACGATTCTTATGAAATTTCAAAACAAACTCCTAACATCTCATCATTACCGATGCCGGTGATGGATGATAAAAATAGTGAAAAAAAATATATTATTACAGTTATTCTACGTTCAAATGGGGATAAGAAACGTGATGAAATCCGCCTAAAGCAAATTGTTGGTACCTTTATGTCTTTTCCAGGAAACGATCGTTTTGTATTTCAAATATTTGAGCGAGAGCATGGATTCTTAATCGAATTCCCAAATTTCACAACTCAATATTGTATAGAATTATTGGATCGACTCAAGAAATTCGTTTCTCAGGAAGATTTAATCATTGAAATGCCATAGTGTCATAATAAAAAAAATTCCAAGTTAGTAAACTATTAATCAAATCATCTATCATGTCTGTGAGGGATCGACTTAAGGGGGGGCATTGTGTACGTATCTCATGTCTTCATGCAGAATTATCGACGACAATTTCAGCTCCATTGGTTGCTCTACATACATAAAGTGCTGGCGTTAATCCGGTCTTAGTCCGGTAGGAATTAAACACATTCTCTGTAAAAGAATCGATTACATCATCGCGGATGAGGGCTATAGCACATCCACCAAAACCACCACCAGTCATGCGGGCCCCGAAACAGCCACTTTGTTTTAAGGCAATTTCTACCATAATATCCAATTCACGTCGAGATATTTCAAAATCATCACGCATACTGACATGGCTTTCCATCATCAATTCACCCATTTTGGCTGAATTTCCAGAATTCATAGCCTCAAATGCTTCCAACGTTCGTGCATTTTCAGTGATAACATGTCTAGCACGCCGATAGGTAATAGGGTTAATCTGGTTTTCCTTTTGCTCTAATTGTGTTAAATTGATATCACGCAGCGCCTTGACACCAAAATAATTAGCAGCTGATTGACATTGAGAACGGCGTTCATTATATGCCGAATCGACCAATTCTCTTCGCGTAGCCGAATCCATGACAACTATGATAGAACCTGGTGGTAGAGAAACCATTTTTATTTCTAGGGATCGACAATCTAATAGCATGGCATGATCTTTCTTGCCCGCTGCTGATATCATCTGGTCCATGATGCCAGTTTTTTGTCCGATCCATTGATTTTCAGTAAGTTGTCCAAGTTTTGCCATTTCAGCCGCGTTCCATTCTTCATTGTTTAATGCCTTATATGCTCTACAAGTTGCCATTTCCAATGCTGCGGAAGATGATAATCCACCTCCGATGGGTACATCTCCTCCTATGACTCCTTCCCATCCATAGAGCATATGTCCTTCAGTTTGAAGTGCCCAGGTTATACCTTTAATATATTCTGCCCAACCACTTTTAGTATTTCTCAATTCTTCCAGATTGAACTCAATCATTTGATTGAAATCAATTGAATGAACCATTACATTCCTATCTAGACGAGGCTTGAGAGCGATCCATACAGCTCGATCAATGGTCATTGGGAGAACGAAACCATCGTTATAATCAGTATGTTCACCGATTATATTGGCACGCCCAGGGGCACGCACAACAAATGTGGGTGATGTTTCAAATATTCCTTGGAATATCTGTATTACTTTATCTTGAAGCATAATGAACCTCCGAAAGAGAACGTAAACGATATGCGGCTTGTTCTGGTGTTAGGTCTCGTTGTGGTTCAGCGAGCATTTCATATCCCACCATAAACTTCTTTACTGTGGCAGAACGTAACAAAGGTGGCATAAAATGTGCGTGAAGTTGCCAATAAGATAGGTTTTCTGAATTTGGATATAAATTACCAGTAGGGGCTCCATGCCATCCCATCGAATATGGAAAAGATGTTTCAAAAAGGTTATCATATTTACAGAGCAATCGTTTTAAAATATCTGAAAGATCATCTCGTTGTTCGTTGTTTAATTCCGGCAGACGTAATATATGATTACGAGGAATCAGAATAGTCTCGAATGGCCAGATAGCCCAAAATGGGACGATTACTGCCCATTCCTTGCTTTCAATCACAAGTCGTTCTTTGCTTTGCAATTCGATTTCAAGGTAATCCAATAATAGTGGTTTCTTATATTTATTGAAAAATTCATTTTGTTTGATATCTTCTTTATTGGGGATATCTGGAACAGCGTTTGATGCCCATACTTGTCCATGAGGATGGGAGTTTGAGCACCCCATGATCGCTCCTTTATTTTCAAATACCTGTACCCATCGGTATTTAGTTCCAAGTACACTTATTTGTTCTGCCCAGAGATCGACTACTCCTCGAATGTTTTCTGGACTCATTTGGGCAAGTGAAAGATCATGCCGAGGTGAGAAACATAAAACGCGTGATGTACCTTGGATAGACTCTAATTGGAATAATGGATGTGAATAATCTCTGCCTGGTGGTGTATCAGGTAAGAGTGCCGCAAAATCATTAGTAAACATAAATGTGGTATTGTATTTGGGATTTTGAAAAATTCCAGCGCGTTTATTACCTGGACAAAGATAGCAATTAGGATCATATTCTGGTCGGGTATCTGAACCATTATTTTCAAGTTGCCCTTGCCATGGACGTTCAGTGCGATGTGGAGAAACCAAAATCCATTCTCCAGATAATGGATTATATCGTCGATGTGGATCATGAGTGGGAATAAAGACTGTCGTTGGCATGTGTTCTTTAGTATTTCCAAAGAAAATCAAACAAGAACAATGGGATGCACCGCTTTCTTTTGCGTCCCATCTTCGATTTGAGATCGGCAAGAAGTACCGGCTGCGGCAACGATCATCTCGTTTCCGTTTTTACGTACAGTTGGGAAGAGTATCATCTCTCCCACACGCATGGATATCTCATAATGTTCACTTTCATAGCCGAAAGCCCCTGCCATTCCACAACAACCGGATTCGATGATTTCTACCTGGTATCCAGCGCTTTTAAGCATAGTTACTGTTGCATTTACACCGGTAGGATAGCCATCCTCGTCTGGAGGTTGTGCTTTTTGATAACAATGTCCGTGTAGAAGAACTTTTTTGGTTCGGGTTTGTATAGGTGGATTGGCAGAAATCGCTTGAGAAATATGAGTTTTGCCATTTTTTCCTGGACGAACAAGAAATTCATCGATCATCCATGCTCTTTTTGCGAGTGATTTTACATACTCATCGTTCGGAAAGAAATCTAGAAATTCGTCACGCAAAGTGAGTATTTCCGATGGTTCGACACCAACAACTGGTATTTTGCCTTCTTCATCGATTGTGCGTATAGCTTTTAAGAGCATAGATGCATGCCTACGAGCAGATTTGAGAAATCCTTTTGATATCAATGTCCGCCCAGCTCCGATTACCGGTAAAACTTTGACATTTAACCCTGCGGATGAAAGTACACGAATCGTGGCATCTTCTGTCTCTGGATGGAAATATCTGGAAAAAGTATCAATCAGTAATAGACAATCTGGCATTTGTGCATTGTTCCGAGATAGATGCCTAGATTTTGTGGTGGAAAACTGAGGAAATGAACGATGAGCAGAAAGCCCCGCCCATTGATCATTTAGAGTTTTAACAAATGAAAGCCCAAGCCCCCAGTTCAAAAGAGGTGCAACGATTGCCCCGAGAGGAGCTATTATGCCAATATAACCAAATAAGAAATCCCGGATACGGTGACGGAAAGGTGAGTCAGAATAGTAATGATCCATAAACTCATATTTGAGTTTCGCCATATCAACAGTTGAAGGGCACTCTGATTTACAACCTTTGCACGCAAGACATAAATCAAGCGTTTCATACACTGCTTGAGAGAATAGTTTTGATATAGGAGAACTTGGTTCAGCGCTAATCAAGGCTCTTAAAAGATTAGCCCGCCCGCGTGTTGAAAAATTTTCATCTTGGGTTACCTGGAAAGATGGGCACATTACACCATCTATTTTCCGGCAAACTCCAGCTCCATTGCACATTTCTATGGCGCCAGAAAGACTTCCTTGTTTTGCATAGTTGAGTACAGTATGCCATTCATGGGTTTGGTAATTGGCGCTATAACGTAAATGGGTATCCATTGGTGGGGCATCAAGGATTTTACCTGGATTAAGGATATTTTTGGGATCAGCTGTTTGTTTAACTTTACGGAAAAGATCAACAATTTCTTTTCCGTAGGATTGCTCGATCCATTCAGATCTAGCGATACCATCTCCGTGTTCACCTGTAATTGCTCCACCAAGTCGAATTGTTAAAGAAACTGCTTGCTCAGCGATAAAACGCATTGCAGCCACTCCTTTAGCATCCTTCAAATTGATTAATGGACGAATATGTAAGCATCCGGCTGATGCATGTGCGTAATAGTTAGCGCGCGTGCCATATTCAGCCATAATTAGTTGCATTTCACGGACAAATTCACCTAATCGTTCTACGGGGACAGCTAAATCTTCAATGAAGCCGACAGGTTTAATATCTCCAGGTAGTGAACCAAGGATTCCCAACCCAACTTTGCGTACATCCCAGACCTGCTTTTGTTGTTCATTGGTTTGTGCAATAATCAAGTCATCCTTGAGGGGAGATTGATATGCTCTTAATTGTTGAATCGATTTTTGTATGTCTACAAATTCTCCCGCGAATTCAATAACGAGGACAGCTTCGGGGGTTCCTGAAAAAAAAGTTAACATTCGGGCATATGCTGGAACCGAACGCGCTAGACGAATTAAATCCCCCGGTATGAGTTCTATCGCTGATGGTTCCAAACTGAGCAATTCTGGAATAATATCACACGCATCCGCAATACTTTCATAAGTTAATAATGCTAAGATAGTATTTTTTAGTTTTGGTACTAACCGTACAGTAAGTTGGCGCATAATGCCTAATGTACTTTCAGATCCAGCGAAGAGAGTGGCTAGGTTGATTTGATTAGGTTCTATAGGTGGGTATGGCAGAATAATATCGCTTGAAGCTTGCCATCTCGGAGGAGAAGATGGCGACCACGGGAGAAGATAATTTAAATTATATCCTGATGCTCGTCGCCAAACGAGAGGCCAATGGTCTCTAATTGTTTGCGAGTAATTTTCACGAATATCCAAGCTAATCCCATATAATGAAGACATAATACCAGATCTATTATTTGCTAAATTGAGGGCTTCATTTGTAGATTTTATTGAAAAATTGGCTTGAGATCCATCTGAAAGAACAATATCGGCAGATAAAAGATGATCAACAGACATTCCGTAAAGAATGGAATGAGCACCTGTTGCATTATTGCCTATACTTCCCCCCAAAGTAGCGCGATCTGCTGTAGCAGGATCTGGCCCGAATGTAAGATTGTGTATGGCAGTCTGGCGATTCAGTGTATTGAGAATAACCCCCGGTTCTACGGTAGCTGTATATTCTTCTGGGTTGATTTGGATAATATGATTCAAATAACGAGAGCAATCTACGATCAATGCAGAACCGATTGCTTGACCTGCTATGCTGGATCCAGCTCCACGTGCTAGGATAGGTGTATCATATTTAGCTGCTATTTCTACAGTAGCGTTGATATCATCTAGTGAACGCGGAAAAATCACTCCCAATGGTTCTATCTGATAAATTGATGCATCAGTGCTGTATAAAATACGAGTGACTGGATCAACTCGTATTTCTCCTTCAAGAAAACATCTAAGGTCGTTGAATAATTCTTTGGATAAGGACATCCTCCTATCTTATCGCATATTATTCACTCTGGCAATATTTTTTTGCTACGTTTTTGTAAAGTGAATTTATAATAATACTTCAAGGATTGTTTTTACATTTGTGATGATCTGATCAACAGGTATGATACGGCTCTCATCTTGATCTCTTCGCTTTATTTCTACTCCACCTGCTATCAGAGAGCGGCTACTTACAGTTATTCGGATAGGGATACCGAAAAGATCGGAATCATTAAATTTTATGCCTGGTCGTTCATCACGATCGTCAAATAAAACATCTATGCTTGCGGATTTTAACATAGCATAAGCTTGTTCAGCGATAGCATATGGTTTTGAATCTTTCTTATCTGGTAACCAAATTAGATATACTATATATGGGGTAATTGCTCGGGGCATTAATAAACCGCGATCGTCATGATGATTTTCTGCAATACAAGCTAGTAAACAAGATAGATCCAAGCGTGAAGTTCCCAAGCAGATGACCTTTTCTGTTCCATATTCATCTTGATAAGTACAACCATTTATTGGAGAAAAATTTTCTGTTAGGCGTTGAAATCGCGCAATTTCTACACCACGGTTTGATCGAAGTGGGTCTCCACATTCGGGACAAGGATCTCCAGGGTGAACATATGCAATATCGGCGATAATATCGGCTTGGTAATCTCTTCCGTAGTTGACATTTATTAGATGATAACCTTCTTCATTAGCTCCTGCGACCAGATTAGGGGATTGCATGACTTGATCATCTACAATAAGAAGCATTGGAAGAGAATTGGAAAAAGGATTTAGGCAAATGGGAGATGCGTAACCAGGTACAGCCCCAGCAGAGAGGATTTCATCATCTGTTGCTGGATGAAGCGAGCTAGCATGAATAAGGTTTTGCAACTTATATTCATTTAATTCCATATCACCACGAATAATAATAAAAATAAATACAGTTAGGTGATGGGATGATGATTTTTCATCTACGGATAAATCCTTTTCGGATTCCGGTATTTTACCAATTAAGAAAATTGCTTTGGCGGTCTTTGATTTATTAATTATTAAAAAGTTCGACAAATCCTCAATTGTTTTACACTCGGGTGTAGATACTTTTTCTAATAATTTTGGAGTTTCAACAGGTGGATGATCTTTCATCTGACGGGCGATCTTTTGATCAGCCGCATATCCACATCGTCCACAGCTTAGAATTGTTTTGTCTCCTGAAGATATTGGGAAAATAAATGCCGTAGCATTTGAGTCATTTCCCCACTCTCTTTCTGAAGCAACTTGGCTGAGTTTAGGCTTGATGCCACATCGTTCAAATATTGTTTGATAAGTCCACAATAATTCTTCGTACTGATCATTCATTCCTGCTGAGTCGATATCTATGCTGAATGTATAGCAAGCAGGGTATTCTTGTGAATGAATTAGTCCTAATTTAGATCGAATATTTTCTCTGAACCCAGTTGAAAATGAGTACAACAAACGTGGTAATTGTTTGTACGAGTGGATATCCTTATGTAATAGGTCGGCAATCAATTCAGGCAGAGATATATTAATTGGAAGAATGATTTCCTGGCCACCAATTAGATATCTAAATTCTGAGCGTATTAAATCTATGATTTTTGTTAATGTACGTTCACCCAGACGTAGATGACAAAAGACGCCAGGTATAGGTGTAGACCGAATATAGTTGGCTCGTTGTAACCATTGTTGGCTTATTGTATGAGCTTCTGAAGGAGCTTCACGGAGAGTTTGTCCAAATAGACTTGTCATACGCATAGTCACTACCTCATAATTGGTAACCAATATTATTCGTTATTATTATATCTTGAATCAATTACATTGCTTAATCATACTCCAGATTGGTTGATGAAAGCGAAGTATAGTGGATCCTAA
>JBAXBF010000021.1:0-20274 GCA_037142095.1 Chloroflexota bacterium | reverse complement strand
GGATTGACCACGGAACAAACGGAAAGAACAGAAGATGTATGCAAATCAAAAAAAAGGTGCGGCAGAGATTTCTGCCGCACCTTGAGAACTTTGTATTTCAATCAGGATGAAATCCTATGGGCAAACTTCCAGCGATACATCATCGACATACATCGCCATGGTTGCACTCAACCCGTTGTTATACGTGCCAAAATAGACCCATACTGTCTGCCCGGCAAGCGGTTTCAAGTCAATCTCGAATTGCTTCCAGATGCGTTCATTGCTGCGCATTTGCAGCGGACGGTATATCTCCTGCTTATTAGAATTCAAAATCAGCATGAGCTGAGAATCGCTTGCATCCACCCCATTGACACTGCGCGGGAAAGCCCAAAAACGCAGTTTGGCTGTGGTGAGACTGGACGGGATACTAACTTGCTGCCAGCCAGACGAATAGGAGTAAATATTGTACTTGGGATCCACAATACCGGTGCGTAAGGAACGTTTTCCGGCATGGAATTCATCCGTACTGTAAGCCGCCGTTGATAACATGACGATGTTCGGATCATAACCCGCTGTGTATTTCGTGGCAGGTAAATACCAGTCTGTATCGCTCTCAAAATCGCCGTTTTTGATGATATTGTTACATCCTGTTAACGGGACGAGCTTGAAATTCTTTCCAGTTGCAGATGGCGGTACCGTCACAGACAGGGTGGCTGGATCAAATTTTACTCCGAGCAAACTTGTGGAAGGCGTCAGGGTGTAAGTGCCAGCGCTCAAACCAGATAGACTATAATCACCGCTGGCATTCGTCTTGGTCGTGTGCCCCACATTATCCGTAATCGTAATGTCGGAGATGGGCGCGCCGCTGTTGTCGGTTACTTTGCCGGAGATGGAACTTCCACTTACGAGAGGAACCATCTTGAAATTCTGATTTGTCGCCGCAGGCGGCACACTCACCACTAGATTAAGCGGCTCAAAGGTAACCCCGATAACCCCTACCGAGGGAGTGATCGTGTACGTCCCAACCGGAATGCTCGCCAATGTATAATTTCCATTGGCGTCGGTCTTGGTGGTGTGTCCTACATTGTCCGTGATGGTGACATCTGGCACAGATAGACCGCCATTATCCACCACCTTGCCCGAGATCGAACTCGTGCTGCCCAGTGGTACCATCTTGAAGTCCTTACCTGTCGCCGTTGGCGGCACATTGACCGTCAAACTGGGTGGGTCAAAAACAACCCCAATAAGCAGTGTTGAAGGCGTGAGGACATACGACCCCGCCGCCAGGTTGGAAAGCGTGTACTGTCCGCTGGCATTGGTCTTGGCAGTATGACCGGCGTTATCCGAGATCGTTACATCGGCGACAGCCACACCGCTGTTATCCAGCACTTTACCTGAAATCGAACTTACGGCTGGAGGCGTTGCCCCATTAATCGTTACTTTGCCGCTCAAAGTAGTGCTGGCAACTGGCAATCCTTGAGGATCCGTGATGATACTTACAACGACATTCAAGTCACTGCTTTCCGCGGCTATTCCAATAGCAAGGAAGGTGATATCGCCTAGATGGACGTTGCTGCCAGTCTTCCCTTGAACTGAAAATACGTTGAAGCGCACCGCGTCCGGATTCTGGGCATCATGATCATAATCGGGATTACACAAACCGATTGTAAAGCTTGAATCTGCCGTGCAGGTTGTGGCGTCCAGGACAGAAGGATTAAACTGTACGTCGACTAATGCGCCTCCAAAAGTCATACCGGTTGGAATATCCAAGGTTACCGGAATGACAATCGATGCGGCTGCATTCACATTTCCCGAACCAGCCTTTAGCACAATTTGACTTGTTTGCAATACTACCACCGGTTTAGCAGCCGCTGCCTGAACAACGGAACTTACGCTCTGAACTGGTATCCAATTCAATATCACAACCATGCAGATTGCGACCAATACCTGAAATTTTCTCTTTATTTTCATAAGGTTAAAATCCTCCTAACCATCAGAGATAGAATCGTCATTCATATCATTACAAGAATCATGCCAGATAGCCTATGCGGGTAATTGAATTTGGTTTTCCAAGCTCAATTGTCCGTTTCTACCATTACGCTTGACATGTCTAACAACTAAGAGTACAATACGGAAATAGATGGAACCGGTTCATTCGTGAATATGGAATTCGAAAGAAACAAACATTTACTGATTCCGGTGATATCGATCAGCCGCCCAATTTGGGAGGAACTTGAACTCTTAACAAATGAAGCCGTACTTTTAGGCATGTTTGAGCGAGCCGTAAACCTGTTGATTGGTGAATCTGTCATCGCACTTGTCCTGCCGGAACTGCAAAACGGGGCATTTCATATCGTCGTCCCTTTCCTGCCCAATTTGCGCACATCCGCTTTATGGATCAAGAAGCTGCCAGAAGGTTTGCAGATTGGCGATACTCTTTTGCAGGTCTCGGCAACCTCCAAGATATGGGAACCCAAACCGGATTGGGAGGCAGTCAACATCTCTTCCGACACCATTCAAATCATCAAAGTCGTTGCCCTTGAAGAAATGCTGGAAAAAGAACAATTCGACGCATCGCCATTTGGTGAAGTATTCAAGGGAAAAGGTGTCCCTCTTCTGGCGGAATTGAGCCAAGCGGTCTGGAGCACAAACCAAACCCAGGTAACAACCGCAGTCAGCAAAATCGCCGGACTCGGTCCCGGCTTGACGCCCTCTGGGGATGATTTTCTGTCAGGTTTAATGCTGGCAATCTACGCTCTCAAACAGTCGCCAGACAGTTTGGCAGCCGCAGAACAATGCAGGCGAATCTATGAAGCGGCTGCCGGGCGCACCACGCGTCTGAGCCGGGCATTTCTCCAATCCGCTGCCCATGGATACTGTGATGAACGCTGGCACACGTTTTTGAGAGCGGTTTCCAGCACGGACGAAAATGCCATGCGTGACTCGGTGCATCGCATTTTATCTTTCGGTGCCACTTCTGGCATGGACATGTTGAGTGGCTTCTTATGGATGTTTGAAACGGCGCTATACAGCAATCAAAAACGCTGAGCGCTATAATTAATAAAATGGTTAATAACCAAATAATTTTAGATTAAGGAGTGTATGTATGAAACTAATTGATCTGACCATCCCATTAGGAATTGCAACCCCCGCCTGGCCGACCTACGAACCATTACAGTTGAAATATTTCAAACGCCTGGCGCCTAATGGTGCAAACGGACAACTCTTAACTCACTCTAACCACCTCGGTACCCACCTGGATGGTGAAATCCATTTCTTTACTCCCGGGAAAGACATTGCTTCCCTCGATATGGATTTCCTCGTTCACGAAGCCGCCATCGTTGATCTTTCTGATGTGGTTGCAGATTATGATGTATATACATCTGAGATGGTTGAAGAAAGAGTGGAAGTTAAAGAAGGCGACATCCTGATTATCCACACTGGTTTCCATCATTTCGGCTGGGATTTCCCGACCGCTAACGAAATCCGTTATATGGTTCAGCATCCTGGACCCGACCGCGAGTTTGCCGAATGGGCAAAGAAAAAGAAGATTCGCTGGATCGGTGTCGATTGTGGCAGTGCCGACCATCCGATGAACACCATCATCCGCCAGTGGATGCCTCGTCAGGCAAAACAGGCAGACGCACATTTCTTGAAGAAATACGGCAAACCGCTCGATGAGGTCTTCACCGACGATAAATACCAACTGATGCACATTGAGATGTTCCCCGAAGGAATCATCCATGCCGAATGCATCGGCGGCGGATTGGATCTGTTGGTGAACCAGCGCGTTACTGTAGGCATGTTCCCGTGGCGTTTTGTTGATGGTGAATCGAGTATTGCCCGCTGTGTGGCAATGTTGGATGACAAACAATACGAAGAGGTAATGAAGAAAGCCGAGAAGATGCCCAAGACCCGTTTCGGCGATCCTTATGATCCCACGCACGTTGAACGACTCAATGAACAGGTCAAGAATCGATAGTAAGACCAGTGAACGCACTTAACACTGCGTAATCTGTAAAATCAGTTTAAAAAATAAATTTTAGGAGGAAAATATGCGATTAGATCCCCCCGAGAGTGTATCTCAAAAGGAAATTAAACTGGATGTCAGCGAGATCGAGCCCCTTCTGCAGGCTCCGCCTATGGACATCAAGCCCTTCCCGCCCGCGATGATTACCTTGAAAGACGGGCGCGTCATGATCATCCGCGAGGCAAAACTCGAAGAAGCCCCACTGATGTTAGAATACATGGAAAAAATCATGCACATTGACCATGATTTTTATGATATCGTCGGCGCACGCGTCTATGCTGAAATCCTGGGCTGGTACCGCAAACGCTTAAAGGATCCCTACACCTTGGTAGGTATGATTGATGGTGAATGGGTCGGCTTCGCCAACGGGCGTCTGATGAACGAAGATATCAACATCAGTCTGCATACCATGGCACTCGCCCGCGGCGGTCGCATCGGCGCCATCATGTATTACGCCAAAGCTGCTTATGCCTTCGAAATTCTCGGGCAAAAAGAGTGGTGGGCAACTTATGAATCATACAACGGTTGGTGGCGCTGGGGCTTAGGCATGGCGCAACCTTCTTACCCCTGGCCCGAATACCAGCACGAACTGGGTGGGGCGCGCGTCTATTACATCACCAAGAAATACTGGGATTCTTCCGTCAAGAAGTATATCCAACAGATGGTCGGCGCTGAATTGGTCCGTCCGGCTCCGGATGAACTTCTCAAGAAAAATGAGAAAATCACCAAGGTACCACCGGTAGAAGAAATCTAGTTTTTGGAAATTAAACCCTAAATAAAAAGACCCCAAAGGATATTCCTGCGGGGTCTTTTCTGATGGATGAATCAGATTAATGGGGAGTTGTTACAAGTGGCATGGGTCCCTGGCATTCACCGCGCATCAAAGCCCATTCTTCACAAATTTTTCCATCATCAAAAAGGCACAACCCTACTTCCCCACCACATGAAGGAAGATTAAGGGATGACCATTTTCCGCCACTATTGATACAATTCTCCGAGGCGGGGTTTTTCATACCAGCCCGTAAATTCGTTTTAACTTTTAATTGAGTCATATATTCTCCTTTTTAGATTGATCGTTATTCGGCAGTTATAAAACGGGGTTTTTTATACCGTCTGTCTTTTATCAAGGATACCATATTCTTCGATTAATGAATACAGTATTTTTACGGTATTCAATTGATTCCACAGTGACGTTGTCCTAAGCAGCATTAGGATGAGACCGCAAGCCAGCCAACCAATGACGCACACCTGGCAAACGGATAATATACAACCCCAATAATAAACAGGCAAATAACAGCGGTAAAAGAATATCTCCTTGGAGGTGAAAGATATCCCCCTTCTTGGCTAAGGCATAATGTAGAACGACCAACACCGCAGACGGATAAACCAGCCAATGCAGTCGTTTCCAATTTTTCCCCAGCGTCTTCATCCACCATCGGAAGGAGGTAATTGCCAATAATAGCAACATGATGAAAGCTGCCAATCCTACAAAGATAAAACGCTTCTCGTAAAGGCTCTGCAGAATCGGATTCCAGGCAAAGCCAAAATCCAAACCGGTGTAAATCAGCAAGTGAATACAGGCGTACATAAAACTGTACAAGCCCAACATTCTCCGCAGAGCTGGTATCTTCTGGTGACCAAATAATATCCGCATGGGAGTGCAAGCCAGCGTTAGCACTAAAAAAATCAACGCAAACCTGCCCGTACGCTGCATGGCAGCCTGGATGGGATTAGCGGTGAGCTTGTCATTTACAAAATCCCTGATAAGCCACACCAGAGGCAGCCAGGCAGCAATATGTACGCCGATCTTGAGATTGGTGATCGTTTCCATTTTACTTAAGAAATATGATTTTATCCACAGATTACACAGAATTTTTTTCTGCATCTTATTCCCTATCTGTGTCATCTGTGACATCTGTGGATCGTATTCTTTACGTCAGAAATTCAAATCTAAGTCCATCCCTTGATACAATCCAGCGATCTGGGAAGCATACCCATTGAACATCAGCGTATCGCGCCGCGAAAACTCGCCAATCCTTCGTTCGCTCGTCTGAGACCAGCGCGGGTGTGCGTGCTTGGGATTGACATTCGAATAAAAGCCATATTCTTCCGCCGACACACTCGACCAGAGGGTGGAAGGTTGTTCATTCACCAGTTCAATTTTTACAACGGATTTAATACTCTTAAAACCATATTTCCAGGGAACAACCAGGCGGATGGGTGCCCCGTTTTGCGCTGGTAATGGATCACCATACAAACCAGTCGCCAAAATTGTCAGGTCATGCATGGCTTCATCTATCCGTAACCCTTCCTGATAAGGCCAGGGAAAGGAGGGATTGGATTGTCCGGGCATTTCTTCTGGTCGTGAGACAGATACGAAACGTACGTATTTGGCATCGCTCAATGGGTCGGCTTCTTTCAACAGTTGCGCCAGCGGGAATCCCAGCCAGGGAATAACCATCGACCAGCCCTCTACGCAGCGCAAGCGGTAGATGCGCTCTTCTTGGGAATATTTCTTGAGGATATCTTCGAAGCCAAAGGTTTTTGGATTACGCACCAGTCCGCTGACCTCCAAACTCCAGGGTAAGGGATTGAATTTCGTTGTCATATTGGCAACTTCCTCTTTCCCGAGCGAGAATTCATAGAAATTATTGTAGTTGGTGACCGCTTTAAAGGGGGTAAGCGCACTGCCAAGCTCGTCCATCGTCCCTTTTACCCGACTTTCATCTACGGATGTTATGGCTGACGGAGTAAGAAGGCTAACTGAATTCTCCACTTCTCCAGTGCAGGCTGCCAGAAATGCAGCAGCAGCCGAGACAACGCCCATTTTCATGAAGTCCCTGCGTGAAAGATAAACTTTTTTGGGTGTGATTTCTGAAGATTTGATCGAGTTGTCGTGATAGGATTTGTTTATCATAGGAAAGTTCCTTCTGCTTATCATGGCTATCCCATGAAACTATTCTCTCTATCATTGTACAAAATATCCCCCAAAATATTATAATAAAATTATTATATATTTATTAATAAATAAAAATGGATGTTAAGCATGTTTTAACATCCATTTTCGCTTTATTTGTAATTATTATATTTTTAGTACGGACGTGGAGGCAAATAGGACTTCCTGAATCATCCCCCTCAGCTTATCTGATGCAAAACACAAACACCAATACCCCCACCGCCATAGAAACCCACCAATAATCACTATAAGGCTTCGGGAACCAACCTGAATTATTCATCGCTAATCCCAAACACATCAAAACAATCCCTGCTCCTGCCAGCCACCAATTAGAAACATCAAACATGGGAATATCTGCCGGTTTTGTCTGTTTCTTACGATCCTTGGTACCGAATTTTTTTGCCTTTTTTTCTTTTTCGATATTGGCTGGCTCTAACTTAGCAGCATTCTCAAGCCGCTGCTGTTTCCTCTTTCTCCCCCGCAACTGCAAAACACGTAAATAAAAAATAATGATGGCAATCCCAACAATAATCGTTCCCGTATCCAGCTTAAAAAAACCCATTTTCTATCCTCCATCGGATCCATAACATTCGAAAACATTTCATTCCAGATATCAGTCCCCTATTTCATCCAAAACATGCTGGTAAAAAATCTCAATATTTTTCCCCTGGTTATACTTCATGGGTACATATTTTCCTCTGGGCGTCAATTCTCCCATACCAACGATGATATTTCCAGCTTCATCTTTGCTTAAGGATAAAGAGAAGACCCGGGCAAAATTTTCCCACTTGAATAATGTGTATTTTTGTTTCGGGTAGACCAGAGCAAGGAAATAGGGTTCCCCTTGCTGCTGGGGAGCCGGCAGAGTCAGTAAAATTATCGTACCACCTTTCGCCGATTTGCGCACTTCGTAAGCTAACCCATCGGATGGTACCCGTATGTCCTCAGGATAGTCTTCGCCGATCCGGTTCCACCAAAACTCAAAAAACTCTACTCCATCTTCTTCCAGACATTCGAAGAATTTATCCGTCTGGTTACGAAATACTCCCGGAATTGCCTCATAAGAATAAATATACTGTTGGGTTTTGGTTTTTGTATTGAACTTAATCATGCACGTTTCCTTTCAAGTGGTATCCTTTGTACGAACGACTCAAAAGTCGTAGGAGGACGACCGAGTAACCAACTGAGAACCCGTGGATTACCCCAAAAACCATAATTTTCATAATAGCGAAACATTTTCATTAATGTCTCTAAGGCATAGGCGTTCATCCCGATCGCGCGGGCGTTCTTTTCCCATTCTGTTAACGATTGGACTTCTACCCGTACAGGTATCTCCATACATTGGTTGATGATCTCACCCACTTCAGTTTGACTAAGCCGTTCCGTACCGGCTAGTTCATAGATCGCACCTTCATGTCCAGAATGAGTCAACACATTGGCAGCCACCTCCGCTACATCCCCCAAGTCCACCATCCCTAAACGCGTAGAGGGCGCATAAGGCACAGAATAGATTCCACTTTCTACAATTTGCTTCCAATAAGCCAGAACATTCTGCATATAGGGAGCGGGTTGTAAAATCGTAAACTCAAGTTTTGATTCAAAAATCAATTCTTCAACACGCAATTTAAACCAATGATTTGGCATCGCCTCGATCTGCGGATGCAAGACAGAATGGTAGACAAATCGTTTCACCTTAGCAGTTTTAGCAACTTCTATAGCGATTTTTCCAATTTCGACTTCATCCGGGCTCATATTTGGACAAATATGATACACCGACTGAACCCGCATAAATGCGCGCTCCATATCTTCCCGGCTATGCATATCACCCAGTTCAACTTCACTTACGTTGAGGGCTGACATGCTTTCAACGTATTCCGGTTTATGAATCAGCGCCCGCACTGGTAATCCTTTGGCAACCAGTGCTTTAATCACTGCTCGTCCCGTTTTTCCGGCTGCTCCTGTTACAAGAATCATCTTTCTTTCACCCACTATTACCTATAGTATACCCGTAGGGGCACGGCGTACCGTGCCCCTACGAAATATGTTAATTAGAATTAAAAACGCACCTTTAATTAATCATTCAAAACGTTCGCGCGTTCCGCAGGCGGTTTGAAGATAAGGAAAATTAAGTTCATGAGAATACCAGCCACGGCACCAGAGGCGATGGCAGGTAACCCCTGCGGGAAGAGACCCTGCAGGATGGGGAAGGGCAGGAATCCGCCGGGATATCCGATGTTACCACCAATACCCACGATCAAGATCACCGCACCGATCGCCAACTGCTTGGGATCGAACAGGTTCACCTTTTCAGCCATCATAAGCGCGATACCCTGCATACCGATGACGCCGAACAAGTAGACGGAAAGACCACCACTGACTGCGGTCGGGATACTGGCAACGATATCTGCCAATGGACCAATGAAGCCTAACACGATCGCAATCGCACCAGCCGTGATCAACACAGGACCGGAATAGTTGCGGGTGATTACCATCAACGAGTTGTTTTCACCATAGTTGGTACCAGCCGTGGAGCCAAAGAGACCATTGATGATGTCATCCAAACCGTCCAACATCAGGTTTAAGCCGATGTATTGGCTCAAGCCGTACTTCTCGCGGCCTTGCTCTTCTGCCAGGTGATCGATGTAGAGACTGATCTGGTACAGGTGAGCCGTCGATTCAGGAATAGTCGCAATCGCCATGACACCAATACCGAAGATAACCGTCAGGGTCAGAGGATCGTTAAAGACCGGGAAGGTAAATTGGGGTGCACGCACAAGGGCGGAGGTGAAGGATAAATTAACCAAACCAAAGGGGATCGCAACAATGTATCCCACAATTGCGCCCAACAAAATCGGGAGCATGCCCAGGAAACCCTTGCCTTCCAGATATACGGAGAAAAGCACGGCTGCCATTAGGGTGATAATTGCTACAGACCACCATCTAACATCGCCGCCCTGAACACCACCAGCGACACCGCTAGCCATATTCAAAGCCGCCGCACCCAAACCAATACCGATGGTGCAGGCGACTGAACCAGTAATGACAGGGGGTAAAACTTTGTCCAACTGCTCTTTTCCGCCAGCCAAGCGGATGATCAAACCAACGATGACATTGATGACACCGGTGGCAAGGAATCCTGCCTGAACGACAGAAAGAATATGGGGATCTGCTACTTTACCAAATTCAGCATGCGTGATCGCTAAAACTGCGGCAATGTAGCTGAAACTGGAACCGTAATACAGAGGGATATATTTTCCCATCGACAATTTAGAACCAATCAACGCAATAATCGTACCCAGGCCAGTCACCGTCAACACTGTGCTAACCGGGAAACCCATAATCAAAGCACACAATACTGTGGCTGGGAACATGGTGATGACATGCTGGAAACCGAGCAATAACATCTGACCAAATGGAGGTGTATCATTTGGTAGATAACCCATTACTTTTGTTTTTGCTGCCATTTGTTTTTTCCTTTCCTAAATTAAATCCGAGTTAAAAGTATAAATCATTTAAAATAAATTATCTCACGACACAAACGGTTTACGGTCTATTCTAATTAAAATAATCAGTTCGACCTCATCCGTTAGGGTGCCAGACTCATGGCTTGCCCTAAACAATACAAATATTTATTCATTTACTTGCGATCTGCTTCACCTCCTTTCAACTTTCAATCCCAACCATGATCCCCTCCACTCTTGATTAAGATTGAATCTCACACGAAATCCATAATCAACAGGTCAAACCTCTTAACGCCAAAAGAAATAACCAAGAACTGCCAGAATGACCGCAATGGGGACGACGTATAACACCATTCTTACTTCAGCGATGTCAAGCAGTTTTTTTCCTTTCTTATCATCCATTTTTTGTTATAACTCCTTTTTTATATTCTTATTCTTGTTAATATTGAGTTCCGGTTTTCACTAACGCCAGAAAAAATACCCAAGAATAGCCAAAATGATTGCTATCGGTACAACATACAAAACCATTCTTACTTCAGCGATCTCAAAGACGCTTTTACCCATATCCTTTGCTACTGCCGCGGCGAATTCAGTCTCAGTAGGTGGTTTATACTCAGCCGCGCGCCCTTCCGCTTTGGCAGCCACGCGTTCCTGCAAGGCTTTATCCAACGATTCGAAAGCAGTCTTGATCATACTTTTGCTCACGCTGTCCAGCATGCGCTGTCCCACGCTGGCTAACATTCCGCCGATCTGCACCTCTCCATCATAGGTCATGTGCGTTTTTCCATCCCCCATATCGGCAAACTTGACATGACCTACCCCTTTGGCAAAGCCAGGGGCGCCCTTCCCATCCACCGTAAGAGTACAGCTTTCGGGCGGAACATCATCAGAAATAACCAGTTTGCCGGTGAAAGCACCCGAAACCGGACCAACCCGCACAAACATGGCGCCTTCATAGGTGTTATTATCCACCAAATTCAGGCTCTGCGTCCCCGGTAAAGCGCTGGCTAGTACGTTCGGATCATAGAACATCGCCCAGACTTCTTCACGCGGACCATTGAATATATGTTCACCTTCTAAATTCATACCATTCCCTTTCTTTTTGTTTCTCTCAGGGATGGATAAAAACATCCATCCCTATGGATACCTATTTTCTCTTCTCCTGCACCATCTGCCACATTATACTCTGACTGAGTGGAGATTGTAAAATCTCAATTTTCTCGTCTGCCAGCGCATTTTCCATCGCCTGAGCAAAGGCAGCCGGAGTCGGAATGGCACCTGCTTCACCAACCCCTTTGGCACCCAATGGATTGAGCGGTGATGGTGTTGAAATATGTCCCAACTCCATCTTTAGCGGCATATCGGTCGAAAGCGGCAAGAGATAATCCATCAAAGAAGCGTTCATTACCTGACCATGCCCATCATAGATAATTTGCTCATAATAAGAATTACCAATGCCCATCGAGACACCGCCCTGGATTTGACCATCCAGGATTAAAGGATTGATCACCGTCCCACAATCATGCACGATGACAAAACGCTTGATTTTCACTGCATACGTCTCAGGATCTACATCTACGATCATCGCCACTGCACCCTGTCCGGTAGCTCCATGCGGTGGTCCGTAAAATGCCGTTGCTTCCAGTCCAGGTTCCATATTAGGATCAATGGTACCACGCATCGGGTTAGCGCGGGTCGCCAGTTCTCCCAGAGAGATCGATTTTTGCGGGATGTCCGCAACGCGCACGACACCATCTTCAATCTCTAACTCTTCGAGTGGGGTTTCCAATACTTTGCTTGCCAGATCTAATGCTTTGTTACGTACTTTTGTTGCGGCTGTATAAATGGCATTCCCTGCCACGGTTGCACCGCGGCTCGCAAAGGTTCCTGCACCCCAATGAAAGTGCCCGGTATCGCCGGTAATCACGCGCACATCCCCAACTTTGACGCCCACTTGCTCGGCAACCAACTGCGCAAAGGAAGTAAAATGTCCCTGACCCTGGCTGCTGATGCCGGTTACAACCGTAACCTTACCAGTTCCATCTACATTAACCCGCGCTCCTTCATAAGGACCAACTGCCGTACCTTCCACGAAGCACACAACCCCAATTCCTACCTTCTTACCTTCGGCACGCAGGCGAGGCTGTTCTTCTTTAACGAATTTATCGTATTCGATCATTTCAACAGCCTTCTGCAAAGTCGCCGGGTAATTACCACTGTCGAGAATGTTTTCCACAAAATCCTGACCGATAATACCCGTCTTGTATGGGAATTGGTTGGACTGAATTAAGTTGCGTTGGCGAATTTCAACCGGACTGAGTTTCAATTGTTTGGCAGCGATATCCAGCATGCGCTCCATAATATAGACGCCGTACATCCGCCCGGCACCCCGCACCGGTGTGACAATCATGGTATTGGTGAATACCATAATCACCCGCGTAAAGAAATTAGCGATATCATAAGAACCGGTCGTATGAGTATGGGTATTGAGCGGAACGGTCATCCCATAGGGGTCGTACGCGCCGGTGTTATGATAAAACGTATCGCTGAATCCCAGAATCTTGCCATCCTTCGTCAGAGCGATTTCGACATCATGGATTTGATCCCGTTCGGAGGTCGTCGCCAGGAAATTTTCGCGGCGGTCTTCGATCCACTTTATCGGGCGTTCCAACCGCATAGCAATCCAGGGCAGGAGAACATCCTCCGCCTGAGAAGTCATGATTTTGGGACCAAAACCACCACCCACGAAGGGGGTAATGACTCGCACCTGAGAAGCCGTCAAGCCCAGATTGGCGGCAATCGTATTACGCAGCGGGATCGGTGCCTGGCAATTTGACCAGACGTTCATCTGCCGGCTGCGTTTATCCCAATCCACGACAAAGCCGCGATTTTCCATCGCCGCAGCAGCGCCACGATCGATATGGAAGCGGCGTTTAATCACCACATCCGCTTTGGCACTCGCCTCAGCATAGTTACCATGTTCCTGGCGTACATCTGCCGCCAGGTTCGTTCCTAAATCATCATGCAACAGAGGAGCACCCGGCTCCAATGCTTTTTCTAAATTTGTAATCGCCTTTAAAGGCTCGAGTTCCACCAAAATATCAGCCAGAGCGTCCTCGGCGATATAGCGGCTCTCCGCAATTACCACTGCCAGCGGTTCACCAGAAAAACGCACTTTGTCTTTGGCAATCGGAGGCAAAGGTCGAGCGTTGAAAACCGCTCCGGGTATTGCCAACGGCGGTGGAACCTGTAACGGGCCCACGTGCCAATAATCGCCAAAATCTTCGGCGGTATATACTGCCAGCACGCCGGGTCGTTTCTTGGCGACCGAGGTATCGATTGATTTAATCATTGCATGAGCATGATCACTGCGCAGAAACGCGGCATGCACCATCCCGGAAAGCTGCACATCATCCGTGAATAGAGCCTGCCCGGTCAGGAGCTGCGGGTCTTCATTGCGTTTGATTCGTTGACCAATTACTTTAGTACTCACGGCTCACCTCTTCTCCTGAATCGCGTTAGCGATACTCGCTTCAGCGATCTTCATTCCTGCATGCATCTTCTGCGTTGCCAATTGAACCGCATCCACAATAAATTCGTAACCAGTACAGCGGCAGATATTTCCTGCCAGCGCCTCACGAATTTCTTCATGCGTCGGGTTGTGATGGGACTCCACGAAGGGTATCATCGTCATCAAAATCCCAGGCGTACAGAAACCACATTGCAGACCATGCTTCTCATGGAAAGCTTCCTGCAATGGATGAAGATGTTCCATCGTTCCCAATCCTTCCACGGTGCGTATTTCATGCCGATTCGCCTGAACAGCAAACATCAGGCAAGAACGAACAGGTTGTCCGTCGAATAAGATCGTACAAGCGCCGCAAACACCATGTTCGCAGCCGACATGCGTCCCCGTCAGACACAATTCATGGCGAAGAAAGTCGGACAGAAGAAGACGACCCTCAACTTCACGTTCTACTACAGCCCCATTGACTGTTAATTTGATAGCATACAAATCACTCATATGTCCTCCTTACCTGGCGCGGGTAAAAGCTTCGTTCAATGTCTGGCGTACGAGGACGCCTGCCAGATGACGGCGATAGGCTTCCGTTGCATGGATGTCTGTGCCGGGGTCCACTTCCTTGGAAGCAGCTTCTCCTGCGGCGCGGATGATATCCTCACCAGGCACTTGCCCTATAAGAAGTTTAGCAGCCTGGACAGCATTGAATGGCGTCATTCCCACGGATTGAAGCACCATTTTGGCTGTTGAACAACGCCCTTTATCATCTAGTTTCACTACCGTCGCGCATCCCACCAACGAGGTGGCTCCACTTTGCCGGGCAACATGTTTATACGCTGTGCCCGTATGTGCAGGAAGTGGAGGAAGGACAATTTCAACTAACATCTCATCTGGTTCCAATACGGATGTAAATGGTCCCATAAAGAAATCATCAGCATCGAACCAGCGTTCACTACCTTTCTTTTTTAGCAGTAATTTGGCATTCAGGGCTAAAACCAATGCCGGCGCCTGACCAGCCGGGTCAGCATGTGCCACTGCACCGCCAAAAGTACCGCGGTTGCGGATTTGTGGGTGCGCTATGAATGGCATCGCTTCAGCGACCAAAGGTGACTGCTTCGCCACCAGCTTATCATGTTCCACAGTGCTCGAACGCGTCATTGTTCCAATCGACAGCCCGCCATCATTTGCGGGACGAATAAAAAACAATTCCTTGATGTTGTTCAAATCCACCAGGGCGGCAGGCTGCGACATACGAAAATTCATCGTCGCAATCAAGCTTTGTCCACCCGCCAGGATCTTTCCATCGTAACCAAGCTGCGCCAGAACATCAAGCGCCTCTGATAGGCTCTCTGGTGCATAATACTTGAACGGTGCTGGCTTCATGAAGTGCCTCCTTCGTGGTAAGGGGCAGGCTTTCCTGCCCCTTACTTCTCAATCAATTACTCGCCCTCTTTAAAGGCTACAAATCTACCCCACATGGACTCGGCTTCCATTGCCTTTTGCAGATAGCAGCCGATATAATAACGTCCGCTCTTCGCAGTTGCAATATCACCAGCCAAATTTTCCGCATGTACGATGCGCTTGGGGAAGAGGTTCAGGTGCATATCCTGGTAAAAACCATCCAATGGATACATTTCATCCCAGTCCTTGCCAAAGTCGCGGATTAATTTCTGATTGGCTTCCTGGAAGGTCTTAGGATGCCAGATACGCATAATTGTGTTCATGGGGTGGTCGGCACTGACCGCATCCACACCAATCCACTTGATTTGCATCTCGGTTGCCCATTTTGAGAAATCAGGGGATGGACCCGGATGTTTGACCATATAGCGGAATTCGTCCGAATCTGGGCTGCACCAGCCAAATCGATTCCAGCCTGTCTTGATGACGAGAATGTCGCCCTTACGAATATCAACAACATCATGAATCATCTTAGGAGTATAAACACTCGCATCGCTCACAAGATGCGAAATATCTGCTATTACACCAGGACCAACCCATTCTTCCAACGGCACCTGTCCAATCGAACGCCCGGCAGGATAAAAATGCTTTTCGCCATCCATATGAGTCGCCAGATGGATGGAGGCATTACAGATCGAGCCGTTGCGTCCCATGCCAAAGAATTGTCCACCCACCCGTTTGGTATAGGTTACACTCAATGGAATATAGTTCAACCACTGCGGTGTCTGAACGCTGAAAGGTACAGTCATATCGATCATTTGTGAGGATGACATCGCTTTCATAAATTCATCATCGCTCATCCCTTCGGGTGCCTTATAAGCGCAAACGCGCGACCAGGCTGCTTCCACTTCCATGAAAGGAATCGGCATGATGGTGATCCAGGCACGTTCGTTCTTGAGGCTGTCGATCTGTCCCACGACTGCTTCCAAGAAGACCACATGAGCATCCACCAACGCTTGGTGGGTCATCTCATAATACTTATCCTGCGGGAACATCTCGTCCCAGGTCTTACCATATTCTTTCTTAAGTTTTTCCTCGGCACGAATGAAGTGATTCTCATGCATTCGGCGGATCGGTGTATTCATGGGATGCTCTGCGCAGCCGCAGTCCACACCGACGACCTTGAGCTTCTTCTCCAACACCCATTGATAGAATTCTGGAGAAGGACCGGGATGACGCACGTAGAAACCGAATTCTTTGGATTCGACACCACCCTGGGCTTGTTCATTGAAAACATCCGGCTTGTCAAAAGAATAGCGATGATATCCTGTGTTGATAATCAGGATGTCGCCTTCCTTGACTTTGACCTTTTTCTCGATCATTTCCGGGGTATAAAGGCTATAGTCAGAAACCATGTCCGAGATATCGGCAACCACCCCGGGACCACAGAGATCCGTTAGTGGAATATCGGCAATGGCTCTACCGCCTGAATGGAAGGCGCGCTCGCCAACCAGATGGGTACCGACGGTATTACTCCAGTTCAATATCTGTCCATTCGCGCCTTGCCCGCCGCCATAAGCACCGGTAACCCGCTTAAAGAAATGGACTTCTAAAGATTTCTCCCCAGGCCAGGGAGGCGTGAAAATACTACAATCCTGAGTCAAATCATACAATTTGGCTTCAGACATCATCTTAATAAACTTTTCGCGATCCATAACAACCTCCAAAATAATGATGGCAAAATTTGCTTCTAAATTTGATACTTCTCTGCAAAGGCAACCAATGCGTCTTCGAAGATATTGGCAGGCGGACTGACGACACCCGCCCCAACCTGTCCAATCCCCGGATCCTTGTGGGCGACACCGGTATTGACACGCGGTAACATGTTCTTCTCAATCACCTTGCGAATATCAATCCCCGTAGGCGTACCCCGGAAATCAAGCGCTGGAATATTAAAGAATTTATGTTCAGCATACGTAATCTCGTACATATCCAGCGTGGTATTGATGGCGTCCTTGGGCGTACCGCTGATGAAAGCGACGATTGCCGGTGCGGCTGCCATAGCGAAACCACCGATGCCGGCTGTTTCGGTGATCGTGCTGTCACCAATGTCCGGATTGGCATCTTTTTCAGTAAATCCAGGGAAGTACAACGCCTTAACCATTTGAGCCGGTCCGGTGAACCATTGGTCGCCCATGCCGCTGACGCGAATGCCGAAGTCGGTGCCATTGCGCGCCATCGCGGTAACGATGGTGCTGCCTTCAATGTTACTAGCTGCATCCATCATCGTCTTGCATCCAGCCATGACCGGGTTGAGGATACTCAGGGCATTATCGCCCAGGAATTTGATAATTTCCGCACCGGTCTTGGAATCTTTCGCGGTTCTGGTGATACTTGGAGCCAGCGCAATCGTGAACAGGATCGATGCGGCATCCAGGCGGTTATGCCCATCATCGCCCATCTGTAATGCTTTACCGATCAAAGCCCGCAAATCCACGCCGCCCGCGTCTTCAATCGCCTTGCCGATCGTCGGTCCCAACGTTTCGTTCATCCAGCTTAGTCTGGCAAGCACTTCTTCGCTGTAAGCCCCCATCCGCAGCACCTTGCCGCGCCCCTCATTAAGACCCGAATAGGCTTTGTTGCCGTGTTTTTTGTTCTCTACGATATAGACCATCATCGAAGCTGACATCAATCCAGCCATGGGACCTACAGAGGCATAGTGATGGCATGGAGCAAAATCGATCTTGCCAGCTTTGACCAAAGCTACAGCCTCTTCGGGAGTCTTTGCCATTCCCTCAAACATACATGCGCCAATGACAGCCCCTTTCAATGGACCTGCCATACGCTCCCAGGTGATGGGAGGACCGGCATGGAGAAAGAGATTCTTACGCATCCCGGGAATTACATCTATTGCTTTGCCGACACCTACAACAAAGGGGTGGGCTTCCATCATTCGTGAAACAGTTAAAGCATTTGCTTTTTCGATATCAATCATGGTTCCTCCATAATGAAGTGGAAAATAGAATTCTTCCAATAAAATTCTTCCAGTAAATTTCTTCCGAAGCTAACCGGCATGTACCGTCTCCTTCGGAAGATAATCACCTTATTGTTTTTTCATGCGCTGTAAAATGGACATGAGTTTCTCATTTCCACCAGCGGGGGGTTTCCAATCCACGTGGACCGTGGGTACACCCTGAACAATCATGTTTTGAGCAAAGGACTCAAGCCCCACATTGATCGCCTGCAAAGGCTTCTTCAACATGGTCAGGTCCACTGGGTTTCGCGTAACGGGAGCTGCCTGCGCCTCATTGAGTGCCCGCAGAATCCGTCCGGCATAGCGTACCATCAGCTCATTATCTTTCTCAACCCAGGCGCCCGCTTTCTGCAACTGGCGAATCTGGTTCTTGAAATCTTGGGGGTCTTCGTCTGTGCCGGTAACGACGGCGACGACTTCGAGATAACGCCCGGCTTTGTGCGCCAATTCCTTGGCTTTGACAACCGCATCCGCCAATTCACTGGCAGGATCAGGATGCGATCCATAACCAATCACGACATCCAGCATGATTAAAGCCACCGCTGGATCAGCCGCCTCTTCCATCAAGCGCCGGATGCGTAATTCATTGTCCATCATCGGATGGAGACGCCCAACTGTGAACTCGTCCTCACCCAGGTCTACAATCGTATGTTCCTGGCTGATAATGGCATTCGGTAGTTTGAATTGCTTATCAATCGGGGCATTCGCCCAGACCATTGGCAGATAATCTTTGAGGATATGCTGGGCTTCATAAGCCAGTGTCCCGCCGGAGAACAAGCCGCGCAGGTATTTTTGACCGGGCACAAAACGCCCTAGTTTTAAGTCTTCCTCTGCCGGTAATTTTGCTCCAGTATTAGCCAGTTCGACTGCGATGCGGGCGGCATCATCCAAGCCAGCCGCAAAATAGAAATTATCCATCTGGCGGGTAGTTAATGAACGAGCGATGAAATTAACCACAACTGGTTTCCCAGCTTTGCGTGCCACACGCAGCACTTCTTCTGCAACCTTCGGAGAAGGAGGTTTTGAAACCAGAACGATCACCTTCGTATCTGGATCGCGGGCAAGAACATCGATCCCCTGCAAAAACGTCATAGCACCGATTTTCTCAGAAAGATCACGACCGCCAGTACCGATCCCGAAAGTCATCCCACTGCCTAATTGGTGAATGCGTGAGGAAACTTGCTGCAAGCCAGTGCCAGCCGCGGCAACGACTCCGATGGGTCCAATTCGTACTTTGTTGGCAAAACCCAAGCCCATTCCGGCGATGATGGCTGTACCGCAATCGGGTCCCATCACCAGCAGCCCTTTCTCAGCGGCGATCTTCTTCAATTCTATTTCATCCTCAACAGACACATTATCGCTGAAAAGGAAAACGTGCTTACCCTGAGTTAAGGCATCCCGTGCCACTCCGGCTGCATAACGCCCCGCGACCGAAATCAATACCCATGATGCATCTGGGACCATTTTTTCCGCTGATTCGATACTGTGCGGCTGATATTCCTGCTCTATCGCCGAGCGGCGTTTGTTGAGTAATTCTTCCAACCTGCCTAATGCAGAAACCGCCGAAGCTTCATTATCGGCACGTACGACGATCACCAGATCATCGGGTTTCGCAGCCTGGATTTCAGATGATAAGAGATCAATGCGAGCCAAGAGTTCTTTGTTCGTCTCCGTACCCATCACAACCCCTGCATCCTGGATACCGGGTAGATCCGAGAAAGTACGCTGCAACTGCATAAGAAACGCCGAATCATAATAAGCGCCAGTACGAATTTCGGCTTTAATTACTGCCATTCAAACCTCCTAAATATGGAAATGCTGGAAAGAACTAACAATCCATTGTTCAACCAGATAATCATGGAACCGTCTCCATCTTGGATTATACCAACGTTCATT
>JBAXBF010000020.1:0-20773 GCA_037142095.1 Chloroflexota bacterium | reverse complement strand
GCGGCTGCCATGCTTTGCTCTGCCATGGTTTCGCTGGTGATGATAGTTGCATCTTTGCCTGAACGCAGTTCATTCATGCGCTTTTTAAACTCCTGATCTTATCGTTCGCTTTTATGGATAAACACCAAATTTTCTGGCGGACTCAACAATGGCATGTATATTTTCTGAGGGAGTCTCGGTGCCCATAGCGCATCCCGGTCCCAGAATAAAACCGCTTTCAGGAGCCATAATTTCGATGGCATGTTTGCAGGCTTCTTCCACTTCCAAAGGCGTACCCCGCGCTATCAAACTTGTATCGATGCAGCCTAAGAAGCAGGTTTTACCCTTTCCCGCATCCTTGGCTTTTTGCATGTCCGTTTTGTGATCAATCTCCAATACTTGCGCACCGGTTGCGATAAAGTCATTAATAATAGGGATGGTGTTGCCGCAGATATGATTATGCAGGATGATTCCTTTTGCCTTCAGATCATCCACCATCTGTTTCTCATACGGGAAGGCATACTTGCGGTACATCTTTGGGGAGATCATATCCGGACCGGCGACGGGTTCTCCGATGGATGTGGAATGTGCGCCCGCGTCCATCAAAGCGAATGCATAACGCGTCGCAACTTTGCGGGAGTAGTCGAAGACCTGATGAATTAAATCAGGCTTTTCGCCCATTGCCAGATCCAGCATCCATTCACTCAGCCCACGCAATTGGCTGGCGAGATCCATCGGTCCCTGGTCTGCTCTGCCACAAATCCAGACCTTATTACCGGTCTCCTTCTTGATAATCCGCACTGCTTTGATGATCTCACACATCGGGAAGGCGGTTTCAGGATCCGGTATTTCTAATTTCTCAATATCTTCAAGTGTTTTCAAGACAGGAATATGGGCTGCAGGTGCTGAATCATCGCGGTAAATTACCTGAACACCGCACGCCTGGGCATTACAAGCAGTCCCGTTTTCCACAAGCAGCATATCGTGCCCAAACTCGCGCCAGGCTTTAATCATTGCCTCAGCCAGTAACTCTCCGTCTTGAAAAACCTGGCTAAGCGGTAATCCCAGCGCAAGTGCTGCTGGTTGAAAGTTGTGTAAATCTACGGGGACACGGTCTGGTATACGCAACTCAATCGCTGCCAGACACCGCTCAATTGAATCCATCTCATTCATCGTGTTATAGCCTCAAATGCCATCGATTAGTACTTCCATGACCACTGGTTGACCCCAATGTAACCTGCATCTATCTCAAAGCCGAATTTGCGGGCGGCAGAACCATTCTATGGATACTATTTGTCACTGCTATCTTGCTCTCCAAGAATTGCTCGATGATGATCCCGTCTGATTTTAACCGCTCATGAGTGAGAATTATACTATGGAAATTAATCCGGGGTGAGGTTTAATTATTGGGATAATCTTTATTGAAAAAATACTTCCATTATTGAACGAATGGCGGTAAAATTAAAAGTGTATTGGAGGGATATTCTATGCAAGAAAAAAGAGTGGAGTCGCGACATCACTTAATCCATTACTTGAGAATCTTCGACAGGGATAATGGAACAGAGATAGGTAATCTTGTCAATATCAATAAGGGTGGAATTATGATTGTCAGTGGGGAACCCATACCGGAGGGGAAGGCACTCCATCTTCGTATGGAATTTCCTGAAGAAGTGATGGGAAAAACAGGAATTGAATTTGATGCTGAATCGAGATGGCTTAAAACAGATAATGAATATGGACTCTTAGCAATGGGATTGAAATCGTTGAATATCTCTCCCGGCGACCTTAAAGTTATTGAATATCTCATTTCTTTTTATCAAGATGATGATGAGATATGATTGTTTCCTGAGATGCTCATCTTAATTAATCAAAAATGAATATTTTGTAATCCGTCTTAAGACTTTCTTAAACACTTAAGCGTTGTCATGGTACTTCCAATTAAGCAGGACAGCGTTTTTTGTATGGGAAGTGTTTTGTCTTCTCATCAAATATTAGTCTACATAATTATATTATTGAGGTATAATTTTCCCTTCGTATTGAAAAAATATAAAAATCTTATATGGAGCAAAGAGGTATATGAGAAAAAATTCCATTTACAGTATAGTTTTGTTACTCGTGTTTGTATTAGGCACCCTGGTGTTATCGGCATGTGGGGGTGAAGATCAATCTGCCCCGCCAGTAGAAAATCCTGCGGTGGCGGCACCGACCAATCCTCCGGCGGTTGCACCAACCAATCCTCCTGCGGCGGCACCGACAGTAGCTCCCGCAGCGGCAAATTCTGGCGAACAGGCGCCCGCTGCTCTAGCCATGAATTCGATCGCCGAAACGTCCCATTGGGGCAAGGGTAGAATTCAATCTCTGGCGTATTCCCCGGACGGAAAAACGCTTGTTGTTGCTACAGCACTCGGGCTGTATTTCTACGATACAACCTCCTGGAGTGAGCGTTTTGTTGATACGAGCGGTCAATCCATGTATATTGTAACGTTCTCACCCGATGGAACGATGTTAGCCATTGGTGAAAGCAACGGCGGTATTGTCCTCCGTCAGGTAAGCGACGGTAAATTAGTTCGCGAGATGGGTACCACTCCCGATGACCGGCATAAGAATACAGTTACGAGTCTGGCTTTCTCACCGGATGGTCAGAATCTTATCTCTGGTTCAGATGATTTGACGGTTCGTTTCTGGAAAGTGAGTGATGGTTCACTTGCTCAGAAAATTGAGGAATTCTTTAGCACGCGAATTAATAGCATTGCCTTTTCCCCGGATAAATCAACGATTGCAATCGCCACCCAATATCCAGACAACAAAATCTATTTGTGGAAGATGGGTGAAGATAAGGCGTCAAAAGTGCTGGCTGAACATAAACATTCTGTTTATGATGTAGCATTTTCTCCGGATGGTAGTTTACTAGCATCCGGTTCACTGGATGGTTCGATTCGCGTCTGGAAAGTTGGCGATGGCAGCGTTGATAAAGTTTTAATCGCTCAAAATCAACCCGCGGGCGTTCCTACTCCAATCCCAACCATCGATCCCAATTATAGCCCAGAGATGAAGAAATCTATCGAAGACGCACAAAAGATTCAGGAAGAGAACAAGATGCCGTATGTGTTCAGTGTAGCGTTCTCACCCGATGGACAGACGGTTGCAGGTGGATATTTCGATAATGTCATCCGTCTGTGGAAGATTTCTGATGGAAGCTTGTTCAAGACGCTTGAAGGTTCAAAATCAATGGTATTCGATGTGACTTATTCACCGGATGGGACTGCAATTGCTGCGCGCTCGGTGGATGGTTTTGTTCGTATTTGGCAAGCCAGCGAAGGGGCTTTGTTAAAAGCTATTGACTTCGGGTATGCGATATCCACGCTTGCTATTTCCCCCGATGGTAATAATCTGGCGATTGGTGGGGAAGCCTACCAGGTCATCATTAAGAAATTGAGCGATGCTTCTGTGGTGATGGATCAGACACCCCATGTCAATCGTGTAACCAGTGTAACATATTCATCGGATGGAAAATTGTTTGCAGATGCTTCCATTGACGGTGTCATCGTTACCTGGAATTTGGCGGACGGCAAGGTGAAGTATATCTTCCCGGTGATGGGTCCTATTTACAGCGTCGCAATCTCTCCTGATAATCAAATTCTGGCAGCCGCGACAGGGGATAATATTAACTCGATAGCGCTTTGGAACCTGTCTGATGGTAAAGTTCGCAGCGTCCTGAAGGGGCATACAGCTCCGGCTAGTGTGGTTGCTTTTTCAGCGGATGGTACGATGTTGGTAAGCGCAGGTGAAGATTCATCCGTTCGCCTCTGGTTTGTACAGGACGGCAAACAGCTTAAAGTCCTGGAAGGGCAGAAGGATGTAATTAACAGCGCTGCGTTCTCACCAAATGGTGAATTATTAGCAACGGGCTCGTTGGATAACACCGTTCAATTCTATAAGATGCCGAGTGGCGAAGTGGATAAGACGATCAAACTCTTGTTATCCACCAGTACGGTAGCTTTCTCGAAAGACGGAAATTTATTAGCAGTTGGTTTATCCGATGGCAGTGTTGCAATTTATAAGTACAACGAAAACATAGATAGCCCTTATGTCGTCCTCGATGGAAACAAAGAGGAAGTGACCAGCATCATTTTCACCCAGGATGGAAAGATCATTACGGGTGGGCGTGATGGTACGATCCGCTTCTGGACTTTGAAGTAAAATATTAATCTTAACTTATTTTCCTTCCTCTTGGTGATGGGTATGAACTCTTGCCAGGAGGAAGGTTTAAATCTTTATACGGTATAAATCACTCCTATGCTAAATAAATTTGTCCGCCTCCTGGGTGGAGATCCGAATAAACGAGAAATTGAAAAGAATACCCAGATTGTTCAAGAGATTAACAGCTTTGAAAGCCAATTCGAAGCGTTAAGTGATCAGGATTTGAGAACAAAGACAAAAGAATTTCGTGCTCGTTTGGCGAAAGGCTTGTCTTTGGATGATATTTTACCCGAAGCGTTCGCCACAGTGCGCGAAGCGAGCAAACGCACCCTTGGCTTACGCCATTATGATGTTCAAATGATCGGGGGTATCGTTTTGCACCGCGGCAGTATTTCCGAAATGCGCACGGGTGAGGGTAAAACTCTCGTTGCAACATTACCGCTCTATCTGAATGCATTGGCATTGAATCCGGCATGGGAGCATGCGGCGGAAATGAGATGGGGTCCGGATCAATCCGATTGGGACTTTGTCCCTATTCAGAATCTTCCAGTTGGACGGAGTGCGCATTTAATCACTGTAAACGATTATTTGGCGCGGCGGGATGCGCGCTGGATGACGCCGATTTTTAACTTTCTTGGTTTGGAAGTCGGTGTTTTACAAATGGCGGCGCGTACCGAAAACGGTAAAAAAGCCTTCATTGTGGATTTGGAACGCTCCTCGCCCCAAGAGGATCAACACCAACTCCGCATGGTGTCACGCCGCGAAGCATACTTGGCTGACATTATCTACGGTACAAATTCGGAATTTGGATTCGACTATCTGCGCGATAACCTTGCCATGAACCTTTCTGATCGTGTTCAACGCGGGCATTTTTATGCGATTGTGGATGAAGTAGATAATGTCCTGATTGATGAAGCTCGTACACCTTTGATCATTTCCAGCCCGGCGAGTGATGATATTGAATGGTATGTACGCATGGCTCAGATTGTTAAGCAATTGCGTACGGATGATTACGAGGTTAGTGAAAAAGATCATACGGTAAGCCTTACAGAGATTGGGGAAGTTCATGTCGAAGAATTACTCGGAATTCCCTTGCGTGATCCAGAACGCCCCGAAGATGTGACCCCGGAACAGGCGCGTTTGCTGGGATATTTAGAGCAGTCTTTGCGAGCCCAGTTTCTCTTCCATCGCAACAAAGATTATCTTGTTGTAGGCGGTAAAGTCATTATCGTTGATGAATTTACCGGTCGGCAGATGCCTGGCAGGCGTTGGTCTGATGGACTCCACCAAGCGGTGGAAGCCAAAGAGAACGTGCGCGTTCAGGCAGAAAATGTTACCTCAGCCACCATTACGATCCAGAATTATTTTCGCATGTATGCGAAGCTGGC
The DNA here is from genome assembly GCA_037142095.1 of Chloroflexota bacterium. Lineage (GTDB taxonomy): Bacteria > Chloroflexota > Anaerolineae > Anaerolineales > DRKV01 > JBAXBF01. Next base: position 15,206 of record JBAXBF010000020.1, on the reverse strand, counting down.
TGGTATGACAGGTACAGCTTTAACCGAGGCAGAAGAGTTCCATAAAATTTATAAATTGGAAGTTGTCGCGATTCCAACCAATCTTGATTATCAGGCATCCCGCCCAGAATCTGATTATTTGATGCTTGAAGCAAAAGATGAAGGGGGGTATAAATACCAGTTTTATACCCATCGCACCGATCCTGATAAGGCACCTGTTCTCTGGAAACGTAAAGACTATCCTGACATTGTCTACCGTACCGAGGAAGCCAAACTGCGCGCCATTATGAAAGAGATCATGCAGTACCATGTTCTCGGCAGACCCATTTTGGTTGGAACAACTTCCGTGGAACTTTCTGAACATGTATCCAACCGGCTAGGGACTGAATATTTGGGTCGTTTAGTGCAGGTCATAATCCTGCGAGATGCCTGGTTTGAGAAGAACAAGAAGAGTGAAGAGGATGGATTCCAGGTCGGAGAGTTACAATTCCTCAATGAACCCCTGGAAAAAATTCAGCAGGCGGAAATGCGTCGTTTGGGGCGTGAATTGAATATCACCCTCAATCCGCTTGAACCAGATAACTTGACGCGTTTGATGCGGATTTTACGTCTGGATGCCAGTCAAGATCCCAACCTCGAAGAGCGGTTAAAATTGATGTTGAAGGGTGGTATTCAGCATCAGGTGTTGAACGCACGCAAACATACCGAAGAAAGCCAGATTATCGCCGGAGCCGGTGCGTTTGGTGCTGTAACCATTGCCACCAATATGGCAGGGCGTGGTGTCGATATCAAGCTTGGCGGCGAAATCTCTGAAGGAATGTTAAGTGATGTCAGCCGGGTGTTGCGCCGCGCAGGTTATGAAGACCCTTATGATATGTCTCTTGAAGAACGCCGGCAGGCTCTCCTTAAAATTGATCAAGCCGACTATGGTATTTATGAAGAGGTTGTACAAGGCTTCTTTACCTACTTGGACGATATGGAACGCGTTAAAGCGTTGGGTGGGTTGCATGTCATCGGTTCTGAGCGTCATGAAGCCCGCCGTATCGATAACCAGTTGCGCGGTCGGGCAGCCCGCCAGGGAGACCCAGGTTCTTCGCGCTTTTTCCTCTCCATGCAAGATGAACTCATGCGCCTTTTTGGTGGAGAGCAGGTGGATAACATGATGCAAAGGTTGCGCATAGATGATGCCATGCCTTTGGAACATGGACTCGTAAGCAGGCTCATCGAACAGTCCCAAACCCGCGTCGAAGGCATGCATTTTGATACTCGTAAACATCTGCTGGAATATGATGATGTGCTCAATACACAGCGTGCCAACATTTATTCCCAGCGTGACCATATCTTCAGCAAAGATGATCTCAGTGAAGATATCATCCAGATGCTGAATGAGGAAATTCAATTGCGGGTTCCCGAAGCCTTGAAGGACGAAGAGGGACCCTGGCGATTGTTAAGCTGGCTGGAACAGATTCAACCAACGCTATTTATTACCCTGCCAGGCGGGGCGAGGTCATTATTGCCCTCTTACACGCTCAAGTTGATCTTGGATGGGAGCATGGAGGGAATGCTGCCTAAGGCAAAAGCCCAATCTGTGCTTGAGGAAGTCTCCCGTAAATCGCTCGAAGCAGAAGCAAATCATCTGGTTAATTCGGTTAAGAAAATGTTGGAGTCCAGCCGGGAGCATCTGGAAGAAATTATTTATGAAAGATTAGATTTGTTGGATACCGTCCTGGAAGGATTCGAAAACAGAGAAGAAGGGTCCGGAACTCCTAATCTGCGCCAGATGACCGATGAACTTACAAATTCAGTGCGCTTACCGCTGCGCCTCACCAATGACCAACAGCGGATTTTGGTGCGTGAACCGCGCCGTTTGCGCAATGAGCTCGCTGGACAGGTAAATGTGTTACTGACAACCCAAACGCTTCAGCGCCTGGTGGGTGCCATCGGCAGACGGCTGGAAGATATTTCAGGAATTAACATAGAGAGTCTTATCACAAGCGATTGGCATACCATTACAGGAAAGATTCTTGATAATATTGAACAGTATTATGCTCAGAAAATAACCCAATATTTCAATGCGGGGAGTGGTGTAATCAGTAAGGAGATTTCGGATACATTAAATATTATTCCGAATGATGAATTGGAATATTGGCAGGTTTGTAGTCTGATGACTCAGATCTCGCAAGGAACCAAAACTGCCTTTGATCGGCGTACACACCGCAAGGTAAACCAGCGTACAGTTCGCTTATCTTATATTTATTATGCTGCGCACTTGCTTGAGAGTCGTGAACCGCAAGCGATTACCGAAGATGTCCTCGAACATCTTACGCGGGGGCGAAGCGCAATGCAGTTAACCTGGGGTGTATCCGAAATTCAGCGCTTGGGGAATGCAACTCTGGCTGATTTAAACGACATGGCACAGCGTGGTTTGGCTATTGCTATCGGTGAAGAAAACCTGGCGCAAATTCAAACCATGCCGCTTCGAACGCTTTCGCGAGAAATGTCTTCCCGCGTGATTGATGAGCTGGGACGCCAGGCGTTGACCGAGTCCTATCGAGATCTTCTGTTGCGTGTCATTTCTTGGGAATGGATCGAATATTTGACTCAAATGGAAGGACTGCGCGTCTCCATTAGTTTAGAGGCTTATGGGCAGCGAGATCCCTTGGTACAATACAAGATTAAAGCATCCGAGATGTGGGAAGAGTTACTTACGCATATCCGTAGGAGCGTGATAAGTAACATGTTCACATCATTACGTTCATTAACCGGGGCACAGACGAATGTGGAAATTCCATCGTTCCAGCCAATTACTTCTCTGGTTAAGAAGCAGGCTGAGGATGGCGGTGATGAATCACAAGTTGATAAAGATGGTGAGGATGACTCATCATTGGATGAGGATGTTGAAGCGGAAGATAATATTGAGGAAGATGATGGATTAACTAAATCTGCCAAACGCCGCCGCCGTAAAAAACGGTAATGTGATTATCAAGGATATAAAAAATGGACGTGAAGACCTATACTAATTATCACCTCGTTAAAGGCGAGGACTTGAACCATCATGGTACCCTGTATGCAGGGCGGAGTGCCGAATGGTTCGTTGAATCGGGTTTTGTAGCGGCTGCTAGTCTGACCAATCCTGCGAATATCGTCTGTTTAAAGATTCACGGCATGGAATTCTTGCTTCCTATTCGCAAAGGAGAAGTGGCGCGTTTTGATAGTAAGATTATCCTTGCTGGGAGGACGAAGTTAGTCGCTTATATTTCTGTCGTTCTTGGGGATAAAATCGTCCTTGATGGATTTATTACCTTCATTCATGTTGATTTGGAAGGGCACTCTTTGCCGCATGGTATTGAAATCATCCCAACCCAGCCGGAAGATATTGCTTTACAGGAAAAAGCCAAAACCCTGTAATTATCGTAATATTTCTATGCTGGTTTGTCTCAAATAGAAATCGATTTGGGTTGGGTCAATGATCCCGCACCCAAATTTTTGAGTAGATGCCGCCGCCGCTGCTGAAGCGGCGGTTGCCGCGTTTTTCAGAGACTTATTATCGCCTAAAGCTAAAAGGATACCAGCCATAAACGTGTCTCCGGCTCCTGCTGTACTGATCCATGTATCCACTTGTGTTCGAACTTTGAAAGGTTCGCTTTCTTCACCAAAAACATAAGCGCCTTGTGCACCGTCCGTGATGATCATGATCCTGGTACCATAGGGAACTAACCTTTGGTAGGTGTCCAGCATGCTATGCCAGGTGAGCATCCGGCGTTCGAAACCAAACGCCAGACAAAATTCTTCTGCATTCACTTTGATCAGGGTTGCGCCTGCGTCAGCCGCAAGGTGAAGTGCTTGGGCTGAACAATCAATACAGACCCAGACTGATTTTTCTTTATATTTGGTGACCAAGGATGCATAATAATCTGGCGAAAAACCGGGGGGAAGGCTGCCAATCAATACCGTAAATGGTGCATCATGTGCGTGGAGAAGCGACTTTTCCCTTAATTCGAAATGAACCTTCGGTTCTACAACTTCACCTGGATCCAAAATAACAGTGTTATCTTGATCTCCTTCTATCCATGTAGTGCTGCATCGCCGCGTTTCATGATCTGTCCAGACCATATCATAATCAATGTTTTCGCGCTGCAATTCACTGACGATAAATTTGCCGCTATGACCGCCTAAAATACCGATGCACAGCGGCGAACCACCCAGGTTGCGGACTGCGCGTGCCATATTGATGCCTTTCCCACCTGCCGTGTGGGATGTTTCGAGTGCCCGGTTTACACCGCCGCGCTGGTAAGCGGATAAGACATAATAAGAATCAATGGCGTTATTGGGGGAAATAATCGTGATATCGTGAGAATAAGACGTCCGTCTCATTGGGTTGTGTTATTGGTCGATTTCTTTTCGCCTTTATTATTCCCCTTCGCTTGTGGGTTGTTATTCCCTCGCCTAAAATGATTGCGTCCCCCTTTTTGCTTTTTCTTCTGCGGCTTTTCAGCTTCTATTTTCGTTGCGACTGGACTTACGACCGGTTTAGGTTTGGGTATCTCTGGTTGAACGCTTTTCTTAATCGGGGGACGAATTTCTCTTTCTGGAGGCGGCATGGAAGCCCGACGCTCCGCCTCTGTCTCTGTCCAGACCGTAATTTCTGGTCCCTCAAACTCACGGTAAGATCCGTCGATTAAACCAACCAATGCTGTTCCCTTAAGTGGATAAACAGTAACGACCCTGCCTTCGCCGCGGGGTGTGAATACACGTTTGCCGCGTTTGGGAAGTTCTTTACGCTTTTCTTCATAATGGCTATACTCATAATCCATGCAGCAGCGCAGTCGCCCGCACATGCCGGTGATTTCCATGGTGGTCAAGGAAATCTGTTGAGCCTTCGCCATTCTGACGGATATGGGAGCGAAATTCGTCAGGAATCTGGCACAACAGCGATTATCCATCCCGCAACTACCCATCCCACCCAGGAATTTGGCTACATCGCGTGGACCGATGGTGCGCATCTCAATTTTGATCCCCGGAAAAAGGGGTTGCATTTCGGAGCGGAGACCTTCCATATTGGGTTTAGGTTCAACTTCACAACTATAAAGGAATGTCAAACGATAACCATCAAAACTGAATTCAGAGTTGATGATTTTTGCGTCTTTTATACCCATCTCGCGGGCTTTACAACAGCAAACCTTCGTAGCCTCTTCTTCTTTCTGCTGGTAGATCTGGCGTAAAACGAGATCACGAGGCGTGGCTTTACCCTCGATCGATTTCCATTCTCCTTCAGGAGGAGGGGCAGGGGGTGTTTCAAATATCAGAATGATCTCGCCCACTTGCTTCCCTCGCGCAGTTTGGACGATCACAAAATCACCAACTGTTAAATCGCGGAATGCGCTGGCGTCGAAATGATAGACTTTGTTAACTTGCCGGAAACGAATTCCGACAATAAAAGGCTCGCTCATAAAGGTTACTCTTTTTCTTGTGACAAGGTAGATATGCTGATCTGCGCCGCGATGGCTTTAGCAACTGCCAGCATTGCCTGCGCGACGTCTGAATCAGGCTGGGAGATTAAGATCGGCTCACCCGCATCTCCACCTTTCCGCACTTCAGGATCCATTGGGATAGAACCTAAGAAAGGTACACAAGCTTCCTCCGCTAAATGTTGACCACCACCAGTACCGAAGATATCCATGCGTGTTCCATCTGGCAATTCCAGATAACTCATGTTTTCTACTACGCCAAGTACTGGAACGTCCATTTTTCGGAACATCTCCACACCGCGCCGGGCGTCCTCAATTGAAACCTGCTGGGGCAGGGTTACGACCACACCGCCCGAAAGTGGGATGGTTTGTGCCAGAGATAGCGGCGCGTCTCCAGTCCCAGGAGGCAGGTCAATCACCAGGTAATCAAGTTCACCCCAGTTGACTTCACCAATGAATTGCTGGATGGCGGAATGAAGCATGGGTCCGCGCCAGATAAGCGGCTGGTCTGGTCCTACAATGAAACCAATCGACATGATTTTAACCCCGTAGTTTTCAGCCGGTTCCATTTTTTGGTTTTTTCCGGGAGGCATGGTATGCACACCCATCATCGTCGGAATATTCGGTCCATAAATATCAGCATCTAACAATCCAACTTTCGCCCCGCTTTGAGCCAGGGCGATCGCCAGGTTAACCGCAATTGTGGATTTTCCGACCCCGCCTTTGCCTGATCCAACTGCAATGGCATTTTTAACAGGCAGGTCGATTTTCCGGCGGAGGCGCTGGTCATGCGGCACATTGGCACTCACGTGTACATCAACTTCATTGATGCCGGGGACAGCCGCCAAAGCCGAGCGGGTATTGCGCTCCAATTCATTGCGCAACGGGCAGGCGGGAGTTGTTAATATCAAATCTACGCTGACTTTATCGTTTTCTATCTTAACATTTTTAATCATCCCCAGCGTAACGAGATCTTTGTGTAATTCCGGGTCTTGCACATTCCGAAGAGCATTTAAAATTACCTCTTCGGTCAGTTGAATTTTGTTGTTAACCATTTACTTTTCCTTTACTAAACTGCCTTTTTCCGGGCTGCTTTAGCCGCTTCGGCTTCGGCACGTGCCTTTTCCTCACGGGCATAGTTCACCGGTCGGATGGAGGCATAATAAGAAGCAGATTTAGATAATTTTTCTTTATCATAAATATTATATTTCATCCGGTCATAGACTGCGATTTCGTAATCATGATCCATCTTGATCGAATCAAAGGGGCAGAACTCCGCACATAGCCCGCAGTTCATACAAATATCGACATCAACGTAAAAATCTACCGATACAGGGGATGGCTTGCCAGTTTGTGGATCAGTAGCCCGCACGATCCAGATACATTGCGGAGGACAAACTTTGGCGCAGATGCCGCATGCTGTGCAGCGGTCTTTTTTTGTTCCGTCGGGTTCGACGTCGTATACCAGGAAGGGTATAAAGCGAAATTCTTCCGGCAGCAATGCTTTCTCTTCTGGGTATTGAATCGTGAACGCACCACTGACTTCTGCACTGCTGCGATATGCGATACCTTCCGCTGTATGGTAACGCTTTTTGCCGCGTTTTAGATCGTCCACATAAGTATCAATGAAGCGTTTTAATGTAACGCCCATTCCTTTGATGATTCCCTTTCCGTACATACCTTTTCCTCCGCCGGATTACCGGTCAGTTTCACCTAAAACGATGTCGATCGAACCAAGCGTAATGATGGCATCCGCCACCTTACCACCCCTGCACATCTCTGTTAAAGGCGTAACGTTGATGAACGATGGGGCGCGGACATGATAACGCCAGGGATTACCTTTCCCATTCGAGATAACGTAGAAACCCAGTTCTCCTTTGGGACCTTCGACGCGCCCATAGGCTTCGCCGGCGGGGACGCGGAATTGGTACTTGGGTGCACCCTGCAGGATGGGTCCTTCTGGAATTGTATTCACGGCTTGTTGAATAATGCGTATGCTTTGGCGCATTTCTTCCATGCGCACCAAATAACGGTCATAGACATCGCCATGGTAGCCGACCACGACATCAAAATCGAAACGATCATAGATGCTGTAGGGATCTGCCCGGCGGATGTCATAAGGAACACCGGATGCGCGTAAGGTGGGTCCGGCAGCAGAAAAGGCGATTGCCTGATCAGGGGTTAACACCCCTACGCCTTCACAGCGGGCGCGCACAACTTCATTTTGGGTTAGATATACATCCAGTTCGTCAATCGTGCGAGGAAAACGGTCAAAAACCAGGGGTTTAATCTTTTCCAGGATACCATCCGGTAGGTCGCGTACCACCCCGCCGAAACGGAAATAATTGCACATCATGCGCGAGCCGGATACAGCTTCGAAAATGTCCAGAATGAGTTCGCGTTCTTCCAGATAATATAACATGGGGGTAAAGTATGCGCCCATATCATTTAGAAGGGTTCCGATAGCAATCATATGATTGCTTAAACGAGTCAGTTCAGCCATAATGACGCGGATATATTCAGCTCGCTCGGGTACCTGGATGTTGAGGAGTTTCTCAACCGCCAGCGCATAACCGAAATTATTACTCATCGAACAGATATAATCCAGCCGGTCAGTGAAGGGCATGTTCATCAAGAAGGTATTCCGTTCGGCAATCTTCTCATGATTACGGTGTAGATAGCCCATCACAGGTTTGAGGTCAACGATTGTCTCACCATCCAAAGAGACTACCATTCGGAATACACCATGGGTAGAAGGATGCTGCGGTCCAAAATTGACGATAATCTGTTCTGAACCGAGATGTTCAGCCTCTGAATCGGGTTCCGCCTTCTTCATAATCCGGTAGAGGGCATCATCTCCTTCAGCAACCCACGCCGCTGGATCAAATCCTTGCGGGTACTGGACGTTACTGCCGAAAGGATTATTATCCTCAGCCCGGCTGATGTGTCCGGCAGGCCAGCGGCTATCATAAGGTTTGACATCGCCTTCATAGAATGGTTCTTTCCAGTCTTTTCTCAGGGGGTGTCCTGCAAAACCTTCCCAGGTGAGGATGCGTCGCAGGTCAGGATGTCCATCAAAGCGCACTCCCAGTAAATCCCAGACTTCACGCTCCTGGAATTCAGCACCGGGAAATAAGGGCGTCAAAGAGGAGACGACGGAGGCATTCCGCGGCGTTTGAACTTTCAGAACCAACGCCCCACCTCCAGTGGATTTATAAAAATGATAGACCACTTCCAGGATATCTTCTGGTAGATAATCTACCGCAGTAACAGAGGAGAGATAATCGTATCCTAATTCATCCCGCAAAGTCGTAGCAACTTCGATCAGGTTTTCGCTTTTGACGATATATCCCTGATAACCGCTGCGCGTTTCAGGGATTAGCTTGCCCGAAAAACGTTCTTCAAGTGTAGGGACTGTGGTTGCTTGTGCTATGTCGCTCATGGAATTCTCCTATGCTTCTTCGCCGCTCGTTTTTTCGGCAGACTCGGATTCAACTGCAATATCTACCGGACGATGTGTTATATCGAAAATCAACGCATTCTGGCGTGGATCAATGATATCGGGTCCGAATACAGGAACAGGGATGCCATTATCAGGTGTCTTGCTGTACCAGGAAAGGTCTTTGATCGACTGATTATCAATCTTCTTCTGTAGTGTAATAAGCCCGTTGAGCAGTGCCTGCGGTGTCGGTGGGCAGCCAGGGATATAGACATCCACTGGAAGATAGCGATCAATCCCGGGTACGACATTGTAGCCTTCTTTAAAGGGACCACCGCCCGAAGCGCACGCGCCCATCGCAACCACATAACGAGGCTCTGCCATCTGATTATAGAGGCGTACGATTTGGGGTAACATTTTCTTCGTTACCGTGCCGGAGACAAGTAATAAATCTGCCTGGCGCGGGCTGGGACGCATCACTTCCATGCCGAACCGCGAGAAATCAAAACGAGAAGCAGCCGTGCAGATCATTTCGATCGCGCAGCAAGCTAAACCAAACATGACAGGCCAGACAGAACTCCGTCTGCCCCAATTATAAATACGATCTATCGTTGTGAGGGTGACCGTGCCTCGTAATTCAGGGGGAATTTCCACCCCGGGTGTATTCAGGTCTTCTGGCATATATTATCCTCCGTGCGAGAGAATCTAGATTGATCCGGTAGGAATTTATTATACCCTTTCCATGAAGCCTGTCAAGTTGAATAAAGATAAAATATTTTTGCGTAATTACGCGATGGCTTATGAATTTGATGATCTCAGGTTATTACGACTCTTGTCCCGTCTTCTTTGATACTTTGTTTCTCTGCTGGGACGACTGGCATTGACCATAGATAAACCCATTTCGCTGCAGGTGTAGGCAGGTTAATACAACCATGGCTCATCGGATGCCCGAAGTTGTTGTGCCAGTATGTGCCATGGATCGAGACTCCCGTCCAGGAGATGAAGGATACCCAGGGAACACCGGGTAAATCATATCCATTCCCTTCCATGGGTGCCATATGGCGCGAGGGTCGTTTGCGTTCAATCACATATTCACCGGGCTTGGTATCCCCTTCTTTTGCACCGGTGGATACTGCGGATGTAAATACGGCTTTCCCATTTTCAAAAGCAGTCAACGTCTGGGAAGCCAATGAAATTTCAATCCGCTTGTCAAGGATAGTCATGGAAGTTGGTGCCAATTCTTCGGCGAATACGCGCCGGAAATGCTGGGCGGGCGCCCAATAGTTTGTTTCTTCCAGGTCATCATAAATGCGGTACCAATGAGTGCCCTGTTTATCGACATTGTGATAATCTACCCACCAGGTCATTCCATAAAACAGGGCATAGATTTGCTTCATCGTTTCTCCTGCATCACCAGAAAATGCCCATGTCATCGGAACTGTAACCTCGGCAAGAAAACCGCCGGCTGGCATATCTGTGACTGGTTCGTTTGTTTCGTTACGAACGGGTGTGATGAAGGCTGCGTTTACCCACCCGTTCTCGGCTTGAAACCAGAGCGGATTTTCCCAAAAGTCCATGTCACCTTTCTTTTGGTCGAAGATTTTCATGATTGTATTGGTATTATAACCACGTAGTTTTTTGCTTTTGAATGAAGCATCTTGAAAATAAAAATTTGAGCGCGTTACGCGTCCCAGGCTGTATGCCGATGTACGCAGCGGAAATGGGTCATCTACCGGAGGGGTGCTTCCGAAAGGAGCCAGAAATGCCGCTGCCAGACTAGCCACTCCTAAATTCAAAAATTCCCGCCGTGAAGTTTTTACGCTTGTTTTTGCCATTTTTGCGACCATTCGCTTAACCTTTCCATTTGAATAGGAGTAATATAAATAAAAGGGCGTACATTGGTAATTAATGCTAACGCATCGGATACGCTCATGCCTTGCGAGATATAATATGCCGCTGCCATGGTGGGTGCTCTCCCTACGCCGCCTGCACAATGGACATAGATCTTCCCCCCTCCAGTGATCACATCTTGCATGAATGTTACCCCGCGCGTTAGCGCCTGCATACTTGGTGCGTCATCATCTATTGTGGGAAGATGGCAATAATGTTCCAATGTCAGGTCATGCGCTGCGTCATCAAACTCTTTGCGCATATTGACCACAGCATTGATACCTTCCCGTTCCAGAAGATGCTTGCCCTTTAACCGGAACTGGGAGCCGACATATACTTCCGGTGTGATTTTGCAATAGCGCAGGATTGGCACCCCCGTGATAGCCGGAATACCACGTCCATATATCCAGACCAAGGTTATCCCCATTCCTTGTTTTTTTACTCTTTCTTTAAAAATGCGAAAACCCTTGCGGGTAGTATTAATTACCTTATCCATTATCCCTTATCATTCCTCACGAGAAGAACTCAGCATCACCCGATCCCTGCCTTTCGATTTGGCTGTATACGCTGCCGTGTCCGCTGCCTGGATCAGTTGCTCTGGTTTCATACCGTGATCTGGGAATGCAGCCACACCAATTGATATCGTGGGCATTTGTAAAAAATCACCATCGTGTTTTAGCTTGATCTTGTTCCATTCTTCGCGTAATTGTTCGGCTCGCTGCCAGGTACTTGCCAGGGTGCTTTCTGGCAAAATTATTGTGAATTCATCTCCGCCGTAGCGGCAAGCAACATCTTCCCCGCGGAAGAATTGTTGCAGTAAATTTCCCATCGCCTTAAGCACAGTGTCTCCGGTATCATGTCCCATTGTATCATTAATCTTTTTAAATTCATCCAGATCAATTAACACGATTCCCAGCGGCGTGCCGTAACGGCTGGAACGGTGCAACTCACGTTCGAGCGTTTCTTCCATATATCTGCGATTGAATAAACCAGTAAGTGGGTCGCGGATTGCTTGGACGAGCAGCGTGTTTTTCAAGCTTAGGTTGGATAGTGCCAGACCGATGTGTTCGGCAACCTTTTCAGCCAGTTTTTGCACAGACTCGGGTATGGATTGAGGACCGATTCCGACAGGCTCACTGCGTACGTGGAGAAGACCTAGATTTTTCCCCTGCGCGATTAAAGGCAGACATAAATACACCGCTGGTTGAGGAATGCCCAGATGGCGGCAATGGGGTCCCGCAGCCGTGTCAGTCACGATGTGGGCGCGCCCACGCCGCAGCCCCCAACATTCATTTATTTGAACCTCTTGCTCTTCTGGTGGTTTTTCACCCCAGGATGAGATTCTTTCTGCTGGTTTATCCACACTATCCAGGATATATAAAGCCCCGGATACCGTCGGGAATAGGCGCTTACAATATCTGCCGATGATCGGGCAGGCTTCGTCAAGTGTCCGGCAGACGAGTAGGAGATTTTCCATCTCATTAACCAGGGTATTCTCACGGTTGTATTGTTCCAGCCTTGCGATCCAGGTATTGAATTTTTTGTTGGTCTCATTCGATTTGTCTGCATCCCATTTACGCCGGATAACATTGACGAACATTTCTCCCATTAATTTAAACAATGCTAGCATTTCACGCGACCAATGTTTTTCTTCATGCAGGGATACAAAACCCAGGTAACCTGCCACTAGCCTCCCGATTACCAACGGGACAGCGGTGAAAGATTGAATATTATGAGATTTCATGAAAGTGATGGCGTCTTGAATCTCAGGATTCTGATCCGAGACAGTAAGATTTAGAATATCAAAACGACTTGATTTGCTTAACCACCATGGTGCCCCATTAACGGGAAGAGGTGTCATATCTTCAAGCCGCCAATTTAGGTCTGGGTGAATCCATTGATAGGGCATGTCAATCTCTTGTCCGCCTTCCGTATGGAGAACGATAAAAGATGCATCTACCCTTCCAAGTTCCACGATTGTTTGTAAAGCATGATTAATTTCTCGCCCGGCTTTACTAGGATCAGCATGGATAAAATGGGCTGCCATAGCACTGACAAGGCGTTCAAATTGAATCTGGCGGCGCAAAACTTCTATCTGGTTTGCTTTTTCTACCAATTCTTGCGACCAACTGTCTTCAAGATTGCGGATTTCAGTATTATCGCGTGCGGCTACTAAAATTCCATCGAAGGGCTCACCGTCATTGCCCACGGGTATGCGTACGATTTGTACCACGCGTTTTCCTTCTGCTCCAATTACTCTCGCTTCCTGTTGGGGGATGGCATGCTGCGCTTGCAAGGCGGCATTGTCTTTTTCCTGGAATTGGCTTGCTTGTTCCTCTGGGAAGAGATCAAAATCAGTTTTTCCCACGATAGATTGGCTTTCCTTGCCAAAAAAACGACAGAATGCGGAATTAGCTGAGAGAAATACGCCTTGACGATCCTTAAAAGCCAGCATCTCCGGTGCATGGTCGAAAATTGCACGATACCGTTCGCTGCGCGCCTTGAATACCCGTGCAGAGCGGCTTAGGCTATTAACCTTTGGCGTAAGCCAGTAAACAAATATGCTAATAATCAGTGATTTAACCAGGCAGATTAATGCCAGAAGAAGATTATAGGAAGATTGCAGATAACCGGCGTTAATTAAATAAAGGAAGACGCTGTCCAATCCAGCCGCGGTAATCAAAGATACGATGAAAACACCCCAATAAAATCGATTCTCGGTCGAATGTAAGTGAAGTACCACTTGATAAACCGCACCTAATTGTAGTACGATTGAAACTCCGAGAATAAACGCGACAATCATAATATCTTGAGTGTACCATAAATCCTTGGTTTATATCAATATGGCTTTGGTAGGATATTATTCAGGTATTTTATACCTGAGGTATTCGATACCTGAGAGTAGCTTGATTATTCGTTGGGTAGCATGCTTGCTATGACAGACATGATCCGTTGGGTTAGGATTGCCGAGTCCTTTTCTGTCTCAGGATAAATGGGATTCCCGATATTGACCGTAACGGGCGTGCGCTGTGGGAACGAATCAAATACATGCTGGGTTCCGTCCAAAGCAATCGGAACAACCGGGCATTGAGCTTTGATTGCTAATCGGGCTGCTCCACTTTTACCATCACCGAGCCCGCGCCCGCGGCTGCGTGTACCTTCCGGGAAGACTGCCAGAACTTGCTTATTTTTAAGAACTTGTAAGGCAAAGGACATCGCCCAAATGTCCCCTCCGTTACGGTAAACTGGAAAAGCACATAAATGGCGGAAGAGGATATCGGTTATGAAATTGCGAAATAATTCTTCCTTTGCCATATAGAATATGGGACGGTTCGGCAGAATGATTTGTAAGGGAAGGACGTCATACATGGACACATGGTTGATTGCCAGGATCACTGCTCCTTCCGTAGGAATATTCTCTACGCCTTGAGCCTGAACATCTAACACAAATGTGGAGAACAGCGGCGCGAAGATCGATTGTACGACCCGGTGAAAAGGTGTCTCCTGGATGAAATAACGTTTAAAAATACGTGGATCAATTAAAGCCTGAACAAATTCTGTACTCAATTTATAAACCTCATGCGAAATCTATTAATACTTAACCCCCTTGTATCCCAATCGTTGCGATACATTGTTTTGATGCAATCATATTGATAAGGTTAGATTATACCGGTTGGTTGGATGTCCTTGATCTCCAGTTGGATTGTCGATGTGCCATTGTATTCGTTTATTCCCAGTGTGTAAAGGATATCTACCGTCTTCGGTAAGATAGATTGTAAATTTCCCAATCCGAAAGCAATAGCGTCATAGGTGATATTTTTATCCGTGAGATAGAGTTTCATATGGCGCTGGTCGTTTCCGACACAACGGCTGGACTTGACCTGTACATTTCGCGAGACGAACACAGCCTCTGGATTGCTTTCTCCAGTCGGTTCAAGGAGTGCCATACTGGTTAATAATTCTTTCGGTCGAATAGTGCTGAGTTGGATTTCCATATCGGCGTGTAACGTGGGACGTAATTCATCGATGATACCTTTCAATTCACGCTCCGCAATTGCCTGTAACCGCTGGATGAGTTCAGTGAGATTTTCATTGCGTACGGTAAAGCCGGCTGCTGCCGCGTGTCCGCCGTGTCGCACCAGCAAATCAGCACACTCATCCAATGCGCGGGTGATATGAAACTCATCAATACTGCGGCAAGATGCCCGTGTAACCTCATCCCCTTGGAATCCGACTGCTGCCGGACGGTAATGCGTATCCACCAGGCGCGAGGCTGCAAGTCCGACTATACCTGGGTTGAAATCTGGATGTGCCGCAAATAGTAGAAAAGCATGCGGATTATCCTGCAGCGCGATTTCTTCTGCCTGCACTTGGATCGTTTTAGTCAGCTCCTGGCGTTGCTTGTTCTGAAGATTGAGTTGCTGCGCCAG
>JBAXBF010000019.1:0-20857 GCA_037142095.1 Chloroflexota bacterium | reverse complement strand
GGGTGGTTGCCGATGCCGTTATGGGCTTTCAAACAGATCGAGATATTATCCATTTCTATTTAATTGCTTGGTGTGAAGTAAATAGTAGAGAATTCAATGATATACTATCATTCTATCATATATCCTTACGGCGGATATGCATCAATATCAAATGAATCTTGCCTTGCATACAGACTTCGGAATCGATTACAATTATAGAAAGGCAAGTCTCTTGATAGAGAGCGAAAGCTGATCGTACAGCCAGAAAAGGAGACAAGATGAGTGTAAGCAAACATCTCATAGCCATCATTGGTGCGGGACCGGCAGGAATATTCGCTGCCAACCAATTGGCTAATGCCGGGCATGAAGTTGTCATCATCAACCGGGATGTAAAGCCAGGTGGTTTGGCAGAGTATGGAATCTATTACACAAAATACCGGATGAAGGAAGGATTGCGCCAGCAATTCCATAAAATATTTTCCAATGAAAACATCCATTATTTCGGAAATGTAACGATCGGGACGCGGGCTGATATATCTCTGGATGATTTACGCCAATTGGGATTTGACGCTATTCTCGTCACTGTGGGGGCTCAAGGAACTAAATGGCTGGGACTTCCCGGGGAATTTCTGGCGGGCGTGTACCATGCCAAGGACCTCGTTTATCATTATAATCAATTGCCTCCTTACAGCCAGCGTAATTATGAGATAGGTAAACGGGTTGCCTTGATTGGGATCGGAAATGTAATGACGGATATCGCTCGCTGGTTAATCCATGATATCAAAGTAGATGAAGTCATTGCTCTGGCGCGGCGTGGTCCAGCGGAAGTCAAGTTTGCCAAAAAAGAGATGGAATCCATCATTTGCAATCTGGATATGAAAGCATTTGATGCGGAGCTGCAACGCTCCGCTCCGGCGATGGAGGCTATTGGTCAGGACGTAAATGAAGCCAAGGCGTATATTCTATCTGCGCTGCCGGATGCATGTGATGCTACTTCTCATACTCGTTTTTTGATCCGCTTTCTATCTGCCCCAAGTGCGATTTTAGACGCTGGGGATGGGCGGGCTTGTGGATTGGAAGTGGATGAAACCATTCTATTGCGGCGTGATGATGAAATTTTTGCCAAGCCGACGGGAAATAGGCATGTGGAAGATGTGGATACCGTTGTCTTTTGTATTGGAGATCGGGTCGATGAAGGTTTTGGTTTGCCGGTGAAGTGGAATGAATATGTTAAGAATCCAAAACCGCGTTTTCCAATTGAAGGAAACTCATATGAAACGTATGATCTTCAGACGAATAGTCCCATTGAAGGCGTTTTCGTAGCGGGATGGGCGCGTAAAGCAAGCGATGGTTTGGTAGGAATCGCCAGGAAAGATGGTGAAAACGGTGCGAAGGCTGTTCTTGCGTATTTAGATACAATTGTACATCCTCCGGGGGCGAAGGATGTACTTGCGGAATTTGAAGAGCGGTTGCGGCAAGTGGGTAAACCGTTTGTTACAACCATGGACTGGCTGCGTCTGGAAGAAATTGAAAAACAAGAAGCGGAGCGCCACCAGTTACCGGCTTTTCGATTCAACACGAATGAAGAGATGCTAAGTGCTATTGGTTTAGTTTTGCAAACTTTCATACGCCCCTTACGCACTACCGATATGGCGGAATGGATGCGCTTGCGGATCGACCTGTGGCCTCTTTGCTCAGTGCAGGTGCATGAACAGGAGATGGATGATATTATCATCAATCCGCATGAAGCGACTGTATTCGTCAGCCCGAAAACGGGAGGCGGTTTGAATGGTTTTATTGAAATTGGAATCAGGGCTTATGCCGAAGGGTGTACGACGAACCGGGTTGGTTATATTGATGGAGTCTATGTCGAACCGGAAATTCGCCAGAGAGGAATCGGCAGGGCGTTGATGACTGCGGCTGAATCTTGGGCGCGCTCGAAAGGCTGCCGGGAAATGGGTTCGAATGTGGAGGTTGAAAATTTGACCAGCCAATATATCCACAAGCGGCTGGGGTATAAAGAAGCCGAAAGGTTGGTTCACTTCAGGAAAAATCTGCTATGAAAGGATCGAATGGTCAAACTTCAGCGATTATCACCATTATTGCTTTGGGGATACTGGGTTGTGTCGTGATCTTTGCTTTGTTGATATTTTTTCTGGGTATATCGCGCGTATTTTGGGAACCCCTTAATAAATGGGTTGGTGAAAAATATCCTTCTTCAACACCTGACATAACGCAAATCGTAGTTGCATCCACCTATACTCCTTATGCGACCTATACGTATTATCCAACTTATACTGTAATGGCTAAACCAGGAATGTCAGATACACCCGGGGCTATGATTTTAACTGCCATCCCACTCACGGCAGAAGGGGTATCTGCTAAAAAACCGAGCCAAACTGCGGTGGTCGTGTCTACGGCTGCTTTCCTTGGGTCAGTTACAGTCACACAACCAGGGAATGTACCGAAAGCGAGTCAAACGCCGCAGGTTCCTAAAACAGTAATGGCGGAAACCAGTACACCTGAAGAACCAACACTGTCTCCTGAGGACTTGACTGCCCAGGCAGATGTGCCGACTTTTTCCCCTGAGGAGTTGACTGCCCAGGCAGATATGCCGACTTTATCCCCGGAAGATTTAACAGCGATGGCAGAGCCTCCTCCGACATTTTCTCCTGAGGATTTGACAGCGATGGCAGAACCACCGCCTGAATAATTTTTATATAGGATCGTTTGGGCGGATTTACTATATATCTTTATGCACTTCGTGTTAAAATAACATCAGTACAAGTGATTGAAAAACGAGATCGAAGGAGGTAATCATGATCTTAAGATATTATTTTCGAATTATCCAACAAGCCTGGTGGCTGATTGCCGTGATTACCCTACTTGCCTGGACAATTTCGCTAGGTGTTTCTTTTTCCACTATCCCGCATTACCGCGCTAAAGCGTCTCTGATTGTTTACCCGAATGCCAGCTTGACCAGCAGCCGCGATGTGGTTACCAGCCTGGATACGTTGGATAAACGGTCAATTACATCGACCTATGAGAATATTCTCAACAGTGAGCGAGTATATGATGAAGCGATCAAGATATTATCGCTGAATAAGCGCGATTTGAAATACTACAAACACTATACCGAAGTACAAAGCGGTTCCAATACGATTAATCTAATCGTCGAGGGTCCAGACCCAAGAATTGGATCAAAATTAGCCAATGCAATTGGTGAGAACAGCATTCGCTATATCAAAGGCATCTATCAGGTTTTTGATATTACGTTTCTTGATCAGGCGGTAACCTCCACAACCCGGTTTCGTCCGCAGGCATTGCGAGATGGTGGTATTGCGTTGGGGATTGGCTTTTTGGCAGGTATCCTGATCGCCATTCTCGTTGACCAACTCCGCGTTCCTCTGGAGTCACTGCGAAAACGTTCGATTACTGACCGCCTCTCTTCGGCTTACACACAGGCTCACTTCAAACATCTTCTTGAAGAAGAAATTGCTCAAAGCCCGTCAGAACCCGTCGCGATGGCTTTGATGGAGTTTGAAGGGTTGCGTGAATTGGTTGATGGGCTGCCAGAACCGGTTTTGCGTGATTTGTTGCACAAGGTAACGGATATCCTGCGGCGGCAGTTGCGTGGCAATGATATCGTGGGGAGATGGAGCCGTTCAAGTTTTTCACTTCTTTTACCTGGTACCCCTGGGGCAGCCGCTACGCGAACAATGGAGCGGATACGCCAGGCTTTGACAGAGCCTATTGCCATAGAGGCGACCAATGAAAGCGTCAGCCTGGAGCCTTGTATTGGTATAACGGAACGTTTAAAAGAAGATGAGCCCTCAAAACTGCTCATCGAACGCGCGGAAAATGCGCTGGAACAGGCGCGCCAATCAGAGAAGAAGACGGTTTTCTTTGTGGGTGAAATCGAATAAGGAAGGAGTATACATGATGAAGAAAAAAATCTTTAATCTTGGATGGATCGTCTTTTTGACTTTGATTCTTGGGCTGCTGTTTCCTTCTATTTCGAATGCAACGGTACCCGGTTCGCCTGCTCTTTCTACAGAAGTACCCCAAAACAGCCCTTCTTCTACACCAACGTCTTATGAGGAAAATTCAGCGGATGTGGTTGAGTTTAGAAGTTTGCATCTCACTGGACAGACTCCGGGGGAGATCAGAATTCTACGAGGACCCGTAGATTCATTGACCCTAAATTTCAATTTGCCTCCAGATTGGGACTTAATGCCTGGGGCGAGTTTGAATCTTAAACTAGCTACGTCCATTTCAAGCGTGGTGCCATCGCAAGGTGAGATCAACTTTAATGAAGTCGTTGCCGGGCAGGTTAAGGTAAGTTTGAATGGTGTTTTATTAGAGAATGTTGTCTTGAAAGGGAATCAAAATCATGTGTTGACCAGTTCTATACCAGAAAATGCTCTGGTACCTGGCTCGGCAAGCGGAAATGAATTGATGTTTCAATGGGATGCCAGCCAATCCTGTGGAAACAATATGGTCACCAGTTTATCCCTGGATCCTGGCTCCAAATTGATCTTTCCGCATAAAGAGAAAACTGTTAATACGGATATAATCGCTTTTCCGCAGCCTTTTTACCTGGAGAGTGTTCTGAACCCAGTCGCAGTAACTATTTTGGTGCCGGATCAGGCGAGTTCGGCGGAACTTCAGGCAGCATTGACGGTGGCTGCTGGTTTGGGGAGAATGTCCAGTGGTAATCTACAGGTTAACCTTGTTTCGGCAAGCCGCCTGGATAGCGGGGGACGGGATGAAAATAATCTTATTTTTATTGGAAATCCGGATCGTTTTTCCTCTCTGTCAGGCATGCTGCGCAGCTTATCGCTGAAGTCTGCCGCTGTAACAGAAGATGGCATCATCCAGATGTTTGTTTCACCCTGGAATCCAGGGCGGGCGGTATTGTTGGTTGGGGGTGGCAGCGATCCGGCTTTGATAAAGAGCGCACAAGCCGTGAGTACTGGCTCGCTTTTAGCTGCTTCGGCAGCGAATGTTTCTATTGTCAAAAACGTGGTCTTAAAAACGGATGTCGCCCGTTTTTCGGAGGATAGGACTTTTGCTGATTACGGTCAAACTGAGCGCACTTTCATCCAGTTTGGCAGCAATAAAATGTTAATTCCTTTCAATATTCCAGCGGGAACGGAGATTGGGGCGGATGGGTATCTTGATTTGGTTTTTAACCATTCCCAATTAGTGGACTATTTGCGTTCGGGAATTGTTGTGCGTTTAAATAATACACCGATTGCCAGTGTGCGTTTCAGTGATACAACGGCATTGGTCAGCACTTTACGAGCTAATTTGCCTTCCACTTCTCTGCGGAATGGTGCGAACATGCTCGAAATTCAAGCGGATTTGTTTGCGCGCGATCTCTGTTCTGACCCACGCCTGCAAAGTAACTGGATCAATATCTACTCGAATTCGCTGCTTCATTTGCCCGTCATTGACCAACCTGGGGGCACATCTGAACAGCCCAAGGTAGGAGATTTTCCACAGCCGTTCTCTAGTGATAGTACGCTAAGCGATACCATTTTTATTCTGTCTAAGAACGATTTTCAGGCATGGGATGCAGCTTCGCAATTGGCATTTACTCTTGGAAAGCAAACAGATGGGCGTCTTTACAGCTTACAAGTCCTTTGGGGGGATGTTTCCGGAGAGGATATGCTTGCAGACAAGAAGAATGTTATTCTGATCGGCATACCAGATCAATTGCCTGTTCTTGGGGGATTTAAGGGTATTTTGCCAGTGTCTTTCGATGCAAATAATCAAGTTTCATCCGATGTTAATACGCAAATCCAATTTGAGACTTCTTCCAGCAATGGATTGGGATATTTATTGGTTGGACGACAGGCTGGAAAAACGATCCTGGCTGTTCTGGGCAGTTCGGTTGAAGGGATGGGGTGGGCTGTGCAGGCGTTACTCAAACCTACAAATAATACGAAATTGATGGGGGGTAATTTTGCAGTCTTACAGCGCAATAAGTTATTGGTAGAAAGCATCCAACCAGCCCAGCCGACACCTATTGCCGGGGTTTTGGTCGAAGGAGACGGCGCGGGGGTATCCCTCACGCCAGGGGCTGTGCAGTTACCAGAGGAACTGCCAGCTTCGTTTGGGGCTGCAGAAGCCTGGATTATGCCAGTCATGGCTGTTTCGTCTGTTTTGATCATCTTACTTATCCTCTGGCGGGTGGATATCTTTCTCCATAGGCGTAAACGACGCTAGAACCAGGTGCTCATGTCGAAAAAAAATAATTCTGCTCAATCCGGACATATTTTGGAGGCGATGGGAGTCTCACTGAACGAATCCCTTGACATTGAAAAGGTGCTGCAATCTACTGTGGATCAAGCTTGCAAGCTTATTCCAACCGCCACAAGGTCAGTTTTTCATCTTTTAGACGAGAGTACCAATACTCTCAAGCCTATTTCCTTGGGAGGCTTTATACAATATGGAGAGGCGTCTCTCTTCATGCACCCTGGAGAAGGTGTTGCTGGAGATGTTTTTCTGAGCGGACGATTAGCGAATGTGCCAGATGTGACGGTAGATAACAGATTCACCCCCTCAAATAATCAAAGTCTATTGCGATCTTTGTTAGTTGCACCTGTGCGAGGGAAGGAGCGGACTTTTGGTACTATTAGTATTCATAGCGATAAACCCCATGCATTTAACCCCAAAGATGAAGAGGCTTTGACCTATTTTGCCCAGCGGGCTTCTATTGCCATTGAAAATGCCTGGCTTTATGGTCAGGAAAATCGTAACCGGCTTTGGGCAGAAGCCCTGGCGGAAGCCTCTGCGTTGATGACACGCAGCTTAGACCCGGATATTGTTCTGGATACTATTCTTGAACAGGTGGCTAAAGTTACCTCTACGGATGGGCAAGATATCATGTTTCTGGATGGTGATGAAGCTGTGATGGCGCGCCATCACGGCTATGAAGGCGAAATAATAAATTTGGAAGCAAACAAACAATTTCGCTTACCGGCTTCGCTGAGCACTTTCCAGCAGGTCAGGCAAACGGGTCAGCCTTTCGTTAGCCCAAATATCAAGGAGATTCTAGATTGGGAAACGAGACCCGGTTTGGAACGGATTCGGTCTTATGTCTGCCTTCCGCTTAAGACTGCAGGAGAGGTGATTGGATTTTTGAATGTGGTCAGCCAGCGAGAATCTTTTTTTGATGCTAATATCGTCTTGCGGTTGAGAATTTTCGCTGACCATGCGTCGATTGCTCTTTATAATGCTCGTTTGCATGAGGAAATGAAGGAAGCGCTTCGACATGAGACTATGATGCGAAACCGAATGATTCAGAATGAGCATTTAGCTTCCATGGGGCGGATGGTTTCGCTCGTTGCCCATGCCTTGAATAATCCGCTTCAAGCCATTGTAAATAGCATCTTCTTAATAGAGATGGATATTCCGGCTGGTTCACCTATACACGAATATTTGTCAATTTTGACGTCCGATGTGAATCGTTTATCAGATTTGGTTGCACAATTGCGCCAGGTGTATAAACCGTCAGTGATGGGAGAGAAACAAAAAATTGGTTTGGCACAGGTTTTGCAGGAAACGCTGGCTCTCATCGAACCACAATTAGTCGCCAAGCATATGGTGCTGCACCAAGATAAAATTCCGGATGAAATTATAACCACGGGTATTCCACCGCAATTGAGACAATTGTTCCTGAACATCTGTATTAACGCCATTGAAGCGATGGAATCTCAGAAAAATGGCAAGTTGTTTATCGCATGGGAAATGGATCAAGAAAACCACATGGTAGGTGTTTCCTTCAATGATACAGGCAAAGGGATTGATCCTCGATTTATTGATAAATTATTTGATCCTTACTGCTCGACAAAAGAGACGAAAATTGGTCTGGGGCTGACGGTTTGTGATGAAATCATCCAACAACATGAAGGACGAATTGATGTGAAAAGTCAGCTCGGTCAAGGATCCACATTCACGGTATGGTTACCATTAGCGGATTAATGGTACAATAGGACAGGAGGAAAAGGATGCCAATCAGGGAAGAAGAATCTGCCTTATCATCAACTCCCAGAGGGAGCGTGCTTATCATTGATGATGATGATAATTTGCGTTCCACGCTGGCGATGATTCTGCAAAAAGCAGGGTACCGGGTAACAACCGCGGAGAATGCTGAATCCGCGTTGAATATCCTCAAAGCGGGGGTGTATGACCTTGCTTTCCTTGATCTTAAGATGCCGGGGATGGAGGGGACAGAATTATTGGTCCATCTGCGCGAACTATATCCTGATATGCCGGTATTAATCCTGACGGCTCATGCCTCACTCGATTCATCCATTCACGCGGTGCGCTTTGGGGCGCGCGATTACTTGATTAAACCGATGAGTCCCCAATCGGTATTAGAACGGATCGAACAAGTTTTAGACGATAAAGATCATCCGCGCCGCCGGCGGGAATTGATTAACCAGATGCAGTCAATCTTAGCTGAGCTGGGTGAGACAGTTGTCCAGAAGAAGGATGAACCGAATGATATGCTCACGGACTTTCTTCATGCGGATCCAATGCGCTTTATCCGGCGCGGCAATTTCTTGCTCGATCTGCAATCCAAACGGGTCACTTTCGTTGGGCAGGTCATTGAGCTTTCTCCAACCTCGTTTGATTATCTGGTATGTCTTGTACGGCATGCCCCCAATCCGGTTACTTATGATACGCTTATCATGGAATCACAGGGATATCACCTGGATCCGACCGAGGCGCGCGAGATGGCACGCTGGCGCGTACACGAATTAAGAAAGGTGATCGAAGAGGATCCAAAGAATCCGAAATATGTCTTGACAGTACGCGGTTTTGGGTACCAGATTGCCGGTTAGTGGTGATGGGAATTGCCCATCTCCCCATTTTTCATATCACAATAAAGCATTTGTGGGTCACAATCCACACATTCAAGCTGCAGGGTAGCGTGGCTGATATTGTATTTGCCGGTAACGAGCTGGTTGATCTGGCGTTGCGTTTGGGCGCCCGCGCTGATTTGGACGTCATCCATCAGGATATGGGCTGAGAGGGCGCGCAGAGATTGGGTGATGCTCCAGACGTGCACATCATGAACGCTGCGTACACCTTCGATTTGTTGAATATCTTTAATCATAGCATCGATATCCACGTCTCTCGGTGTAGATTCGAGAAGAATATCGACGCTTTCACGCACAATTCCCCAAGCATTCCATAAAATAAGTAGACCGATCAGGATGCTGACAATCGGATCCAGGGCGGTAAATCCGGTTATGAGGATACCAATGCCAGCCAGGACGGCTCCGAAGGTGGAAAGGGCATCGCCTGCCAGGTGGATAAAGGCAGAGCGCATGTTGAGGTCATGCTCACTACCACGTTTTACCAACAGCGCAGTGCCGACATTGACGACAAATGCGACGGCAGCAACGACCGTAAGGGTGTGCGCTTCAACGCTGATATGGGCAGCCAACCGCCGGAATGCTTCAAAGAAAATGCCGAATGCGATCAAACCCAGGGTTGTGGCGTTTAACAAGGCGATCAGGATGCCGGCGCGGTGGTAGCCGTAGGTTTTTCCGGCATGAGCGGGTCTTGTCGCTAAGCGGATGGCGTACCAGGAAAGCGCAAGGGCGATTACATCGGTAAGGTTATGGGCGGAATCTGTGAGAAGGGCGAGTGAATTTGCTAGAAATCCGGCTGCGGCTTCAAAGAAAACGAAGAGTAAAGTAATTACCAATGCCAACTGGATGCGTTGGATGGATGATTTTGTATGGTCATGAGCGTGTGTCATAGCAAGTTTCTTAGAGGGTGAATTATAACATAATGGCAAAATAATATTTCTTGTAAAATTTTACGCAACGTTTAGCTTGCCTTCACTTTGTATTTACTGAAGATGTCTCTCTTCCCAAGTATCCTTAACGCAGTGATAGGACTCCTCAATAGAGGGCTAATTGCATTTAAGGATGGATGCTCGATGATTATCTCCGTTGCTGAATTACAAATGTTTTTCCTGGCATTCTGCCGGATTGCGATGATGATGATTTTTATGCCTGTACTGGGGGGGATCACTATCCCGACTCAGGTTCGATTGGTAACAGCCATTCTGTTGACAATGGTGATGTTACCCTGGCAGCCACTACCCACCGGCACGGCTGCTATGCCAACTTTTGAAGTGGGCATGGCAATTGTACGTGAGATGGTGGTCGGTTTCTTCGTGGGGTATGTGGCGGAGTGTTCCTTTGGTGCAATTCAGGTAGCAGCGAATTTCTTGGGAGCAAATACCGGTTTTGCTGCGGGACAGATTCTTAATCCTACTTTTGGCAGCAGCGGATCTGCGTTTGATAGTCTTTATTTGATTACGGCAACTTTGATCTTTTTAGCACTCGATGGACACCTTCTTTATATTAAGGCGATGGCAATTTCTTTTGAGGTTGTCCCCCTGAACCATGCTTTACCCCAATTCTCACTAGAACACACGGCGCGCATGTTTGCTACGCTTGTTGCTTCTGGGGTTTATTTGGCATTGCCAGTGATTGCAGCACTTGTCTTAACGGATGTAAGCGCGGGATTGTTGGCGCGAGTTGCCCCTCAAGTGCAGGTCTATTTCCTTATGATTGATGTTAAATTGATATTGAGTCTGGTCGGAGTAGCCATTGCGTTTGTCATCACCTTGCCTTTTATGCGGGATATTCTTCTGCAAATGGGGCCGCGCGGTTTATCCTTAATAGGAACACAGTAGCATGGCAACAGACGATAGGACTGAGGATCCTACTGGCAAGCGTACCGGGGAGGCGCGCAATAAAGGGCAGGTGGCAAAGAGTGTTGAACTCAACACTGCCATGGCTTTGTTGGTCGGCGGCTGGCTATTAAGTGGTTATGGAGCTTTGCTTGTAGAAAAATTAGCTTACCTAATGACCTATGCGCTGACTCACTTGCCAAAGACCATGCCAAGTAATGCTTTTTTGATAAATTTTATCATCACTGATCTTTTGCTAATTTTACCCTATTATGGATTGATCATCCTTGGTTTGCTGGCTACAGGAGTCAGTATTACAGTACTGCAAACTGGATTCTTATGGGCGCAAGATCGATTGAAGATGGATTTTTCGCGGATGAATCCGATCAATGGCTTTAAGCGGTTGTTATCTTTTAATGGGGTGGTGGAGATTCTCAAAGCGTTGTTGAAGATGTCCATTGTCGGATGGGTGGCGTATTCGTTTTTGCGTGACAATATTAATGTCCTGCTTGGTCTAGGACAAATCGGATTCTTTGCTGCTCTGCAGGTCTGGATGGGTTTAGTCTTTGCACTGATTTCACGTGTGGCAATGACGTATTTTCTCCTGGCGGTTCTGGATTATGCTTACCAACGCTGGCAGCATAAAAAATCACTCAAGATGACGAAAGATGAAGTGAAACAAGAACATAAACAGCAAGAAGGTGATCCCTTGATTAAATCTGCCATACGCGCAAAACAGCGTCGTCTGGCAATGATGCGCATGATGCAGAAAGTGCCCAGAGCGGACGTTGTCATTACCAATCCAACCCATCTGGCAATTGCGATTCAATATAAGCCGGATGCAATGAGATCACCGATGGTTCTTGCGAAAGGTGCTTACCGGGTTGCAGAACGAATTGTTGAGATTGCCCGCGAGAATAACGTGCCGGTTGTTCAAAATATTCCGCTGGCGCGGGCGCTCTACAAAAATGTTGAAATTGACCAGGAAATCCCGCCAGAAATGTATATCGCGATGGCAGAGGTTCTGGCTTATGTCTATCGGATAAAAGATAAAGTTTATAGGATAAAGGATAAAGTGTAATGACGGCAGCTACGCGTACAAATTCCACCTTTATGCTCAGTTTGAAACATTTGTTCCTATCCAGTGAGATTGTTATTGCATTGGTGTTGATGGTCATTATCGGCATGATGGTTGTGCCGCTGCCGTCGTTTGCAATTGATCTTTTTATCGTTTTGAATATTGGCGTGTCATTCGGCATCATCCTCTTGAGCCTATTTATTGAACAACCGAGTAAGTTTTCAGCATTTCCAACATTGTTGTTAGTAATAACGCTTTTTCGATTGGGTTTGAATATTTCTACCAGCCGTGCCATTCTTCTTACGGGAGATGCCGGGCAAGTTATTTTTACATTCGGCAGCATGGTGGTGGGTGGAAATTACGTGATCGGCGTTGTGGTCTTTATTATGCTTATGATCATCCAGTTTATGGTGATTAACAACGGTTCTGCGCGTGTTGCTGAGGTAGCTGCTCGTTTTACTTTGGATGCCATGCCAGGGAAGCAGATGTCAATCGATGCCGATTTAAATGCCGGTATCATCGATGATAAGGAAGCCATTCGCCGTCGTAAAGATATTCAAACTTCAGCAGATTTTTATGGGACGATGGATGGTGGTATCAAGTTCGTACGCGGCGATACAACTGCTTCTATCATTATTATGTTGGTGGATATCGCCGGTGGGATCCTTACCGGTATTCTTATGCGTCAAATGGATGCCATGACGGCATTACAAACTTATACTTTGATTACCGTTGGTGCAGGACTGGCGATTCAGATCCCGGCGCTTTTGGTCTCTGCTGCGGCAGGTTTGATTGTAACCCGCACAAGTTCAGATGAACCATTTGGTAAGATGGTTTTTAACCAATTAAGCAATTTTAATTCAGTCGCAATCGGATCGGTCATCATGCTCAGTCTGGCGTTAATTCCCGGTTGGCCAAAAATACCTTTTATCATCGTTGGCGGTTTATTGGGCGGCGGGGCTTATTGGCTTTGGCGTTCTTCGCAAAAACCAGCCATGCTGGCGGAAGGGGGGTTGCCTGCGATTGCACCTCCGGCGACACGCGAACCAGAATCGCCCCAAGCCATGTTGGAGATGTTGGTCGTCGATCCCTTAGAGCTTGAGGTGGGATATGGCTTAATCCCCTTGATTGACGAAGAGCGCCCCGATAATCTCTTGCGCCGTATCACGGGTATTCGCCGTCAGATTATGCAAGAGTTGGGATTGGTTTTACCGGTGGTGCGAGTCCGTGATAATCTTCGCCTGCCTCCCCAGGCTTACCGGATCAAGATTCGGGGTGAAGAGGTCGGTAAAGGTGAATTGATGCTTGACCGTCTGCTGGCGATTCCTAGTGGTGAAACGGAGGCGAAAATTCAAGGCATCCCCACGACAGAACCGGCATTTGGCTTACCTGCCTTATGGATTGCTGAGTCAGAGAAGGGACGGGCGGAATTGAGCGGCTATACAGTCGTCAATCCGCTTTCGGTCTTGAGCACCCATGTTACTGAGTTGATTCGTTCCTACTCCCCTGATTTACTTAGCCGCCAAATGGTGAAGGAAATGATCCAGGAAGTGGAAGAAAGATCTCCGGCGACGCTCGAAGGATTGATTCCTGAATTGTTGTCTTTAAGTGATGTTCAAGCTGTGCTGCGGAATTTGTTAGAAGAGAAAGTATCCATTCGCGATATGGTCGGTATCCTGGAGGTGTTAGCGAATAATGCGCGAGTAACGCGCGATCCTAATATTCTAGCGGAGGCTATTCGCCAGGCGATGGCGCGCAATCTCTCGAATCAATATAAAGATGAAGAAAATTATTTACACGTTTTTACCCTTGCTCCTCAACTGGAAGGGCAATTACGCGATAGCCTTGTGCATCGAGAAGGAACCCTTGGTTTTCAGATTGATGCTTCTTTAGCCCAGGCGATATTAACCCGGATTGGGGAACAGATGGAGAAATTAGCGGAATTAGGTTTTATTCCAATCATTTTAGTGCCGCGTGAGTTACGTCTGGCGATATGGAAATTGGTACACCAGGCACTACCGAATTTAGCAGTGATGGCGTTTTCTGAGGTTAGTACGGGTACCCGCGTTCAGGCTCATGGGATGGTGGATGTGGCATGAAGAAACAAAAATTTCGGGCAAAGTCAATGACAGAAGCCGTTGAATTGGTTAAAAAGGAGATGGGTAATGACGCATTGATTATTTCGGTGCGGCAGGTACCCGTGGAACCGGCTTGGAAGGTCTGGCAGTCGCCAGGATTTGAAGTTGTGGCGGTTGGGAAGGGTAATATGGATAAATCTGTACAACTTAATAGCTCTTCGGAGAACCATCAAGGTGAATCTGGTAAGGGTGACAATCCGTCAGCACCAGGGCGTAATCTGAGCAATAATAATGTGCGTTCAGTTAATCTGGCTGCATTTCAGGCAGCGTTACGGCGAACGAATTCAGAACCAAACGAAATTACTGAATCACCGGCTGCCCCGGCAAAAAAGCTTGAGGCAAAACCGAAAGAAGAAGCTGTGCAATCCGAGAGTGTGCAATTAGCCGCTGCGCTTCCTGATCTGTCTAAATCTTCTAAACCGCCCACACCTGAAAAAAATGAGACTCCGGTTATCACTGCTCCAAAACCAACCCTTTCTTCCCCAGCGGAGAAACAGGCGAGCACGCCTCAAAATGGCGGCGCTGTTTACAATAACCTCAACCTTGTAACACCGAAACCAAAATTATCACTGGAAGAGTTTGCCGAAGCGCTTAAAAACTCCGCCAAGCCCACTGATGGGGTATCTGAGAAGCCGCCAAAGGGTCAGGAATTGGCAGCATTGGCGAAAGTTCTCGCGAAAATGAATTTGCAAAAAGCGGAAGATGAAAAAAACAATGAACTCCCTGTGCAAAAAGCGGAAGAAGCGACTCAGAAATCCCTTGATGAAACAGGCGAAGAGAGTAAATCAGGTATATCCCAACCACCGGTTCCCCGGCGGAGGACAAAACTGGTGCACAGGACTGCGCCAGTGGAAGATGTTCCCCTGGTGGAGACGCCCACTGTTGCAGAGCCGCTTCACCTGCCAAAGATTCTATCCAATGTTCAATTCCAATTGTTAAATCAGGGCGTGGATAAACAGATTGTAGATAAAGTTATTAAGCTTTGTATCGATACATTAAGCCCTGGAACATTGACGCGTGAAAGTGTGGTAAAGGAGTTCTTGTATCGCCAAATGGAAGCCCATCTTCGAGTGCATAGCAGTGCGACCCTGGCGACTCACCATACGATTTGTCTGGTTGGTCCAAGCGGGGCTGGTAAAACGAGTCTGACTGCGAAGCTGGCAGCCATGATGAGTAAAGTGCATGGGTTGAAGGTTACCTGGGTTTGCGCCGATACAGTGCGGACAGGAGCCATCGCTGAGGCGCGGGTTTATGCGGATTTGTTAAATGTATCCTTCAAGCTGGTCTATACGGTGGAGGAATTAGGGGAAGTGATGCAAAAAGGAGGTGGCGGCGCGGTGATCGTGGATACACCTGCCTGCAATCCTTACAGTGAGACGAATATGGTCGAATTGGGTGCATTGCTTCAAGCGGTGCCTCACCGGGCTACCTACCTGACTACACCTGCGACTGCCAAAGAGATAGACTTGATGCAAATGCTGGCAGGATTCGGGATATTTAAGCTAGATGGTGTGGTTATTACGAAGATGGATGAGACCCGCGCGTATGGGAATGTGTTCAATTTTGCATGGCGCAGCCAATTACCACTTGCTTATTTCACAAGCGGTCATCGCTTATTGGAAGACATTCAACAAGCAGAGGCGCGTATTTTGGTGAATGCTTTGTTTGATTTGCAGGGATAATGTTAAATGGCTACGATAGAACCGGCAAAAAATACTAACAAAGGTCGTATTCCATTACTGCTGGAGTTGGTATTTACCGTTTCACAGTTGTTTGTTCTGTTTGCTGCTATTCTGGTAGCTGTGATATCTATATCGGCTGGCAACGAAGTTTGGAAGATGGTAATTCATGTATCGATCACCGTTTTGGTTGCTGGGTTGATGTTTTGGATGGCAGGTCGCATCGTTTATAAGAGTTTTTTAGAGATTACTTTGGAAAAATTAAAAGAGAAAGCTGAGAAGGAAGCGGAGGAAGCGGCTGAACGAGAACGGTTGGCGGCAGAGGAGGCTGCTCGAATAGCAGAGCAAGAAGCTGAAGCCCGCGCGGCTGAAGAAGCTGCAAAACTGGAGGAGGAAAGAAGAGAGGAGAGCGAGGAAGAAAATTCAATTATGTTCGAAACGGAATTGCAATTATAATTAAGGAATGAGGTCTGAACAGGAAGATGCTGAACTTATCGCTCGCTATTTGCAAACAAAGGATATTAACCTGCGTGAGCAGATTGTTATTCGTTATGTACCACTGGTTCATTACGTCCTTGGAAGACTTGGCTTTTATCAAGCGAGTTCGGTGGACTATGATGATGTCGTCAGTCAAGGATTATTGGGCTTGATTGAAGCTTTGGAGCGTTATGATCCAGGATTTGGAACAGTATTTAGCACTTATGCGACATTACGAATACGAGGATATGTTTTGGATTATCTGCGCTCCCAGGATTGGTTACCGCGTACAGCCCGGCAGCGCGCTCGATCTGTCCAAGACGCAGTTACGCATCTATGGAATGAACTTAGTCGAGAACCGACGGATGAAGAATTGGCTAAGTATTTGAATCTGGACATGGAACAATTACAGAACGCACTTATCGACTCGAGTTATGTTATTCTTTCCCTGGATATGATCACTTCAGATAGTGATTCGGGGGGAGAGGATGAGACATCCCTCTATGAAGTGTTGCCAGATGACCAGCAGCCTAATCCTTCAGAAGTGTTTGAGGATAAAGATCAGCGCTCTCGTCTGGTTGATGCCCTTAAGAAGCTGTCAGAAAGGGAGCAATTACTGCTTTCGTTGTACTATTATGAGGAACTTACCCTTAAGGAAGTCGGTGCGGTATTGGGCGTATCCGAGTCACGCGTATCGCAGCTCCATACGAGAGCGATGATGACTCTGCGGGCTATGTTAGGTATCGAGGATGAAACAATTACCCTGTCTGACTTAAGAACAGACGGGGCGGGAGGTGAGAAAAGATGATCTCCAAACTCAGTTCTGGTTTATTGAATGACACTTTGCATATTATGCAACTTGCAAAACAAGCTGCGTTGGCACGTGGTAATCAAGAACGTGCCAGTAAATTATCGACAGTCGCAGATGGGCTTTACCGTGCGGCGACCAGTGGGAGCAGCAGTTCTACCAGCGGCGTTTATGATAATCAAGCCGCTACTTCACAATCCTTTGCTAGTGGTTTAATGGCACAAGATGGGTTTAGCACGTTATTAAGTGCATTGCAGAACGGCACGACGGTGCAGAAATCGTCTGCTTACCAACTAGCTCAAGGGCAAACCAGTACCACTCAGAAACTGTTTAGCGACCGGAATCAAATTGTGGTGGCGATGGCATCCGGCGGAACGAATGAACTGGACATCGCCCGCCAATTTGGAATCACCCGCGATGAGGTGCGTACGATATTGAGTCTGAATACGCCACAAAAATCCAAGGGGATATCAGGAATAGGAGAGTCAAAATGATTAAAGGAATGTATGCAGCAGCATCAGCAATGATCGCAGGAATGAAGCGACAGAGTGCTTTAGCGCATAACGTTGCCAATCTGGATACACCCGGTTTTCGCCAGATATTATTGGCGATGGATGATTGGTACGTAACCCCTGTGCGGCAGAATTCTCAGACAATGATGCCGCAAATGGATGTCAACCACATGAGTCAATTGGGTTACGTTGGATTAGGTTCACAGACTTCCCCCGAGATCACCGATTTTTCTCAAGGCGGTATGAAGGCTTCTGATAATGAGCTCGATTTTGCCATCAACGGTACGGGGTTCTTTCGAGTAAAGACGTCCGATGGTGAACGCTACACAAGGGATGGGCGATTCTTGCGAGATGCTAATAACCAACTGGTAACTGTTAATGGTTATCAGGTTTTGAATACGAATGGGCAAGTTATCACTCTCCCTGAAGGGGCGGTACGTATCGATGAATCGGGTAACATCAGCGGTACAAACGGGGTACAGGTAGCCCAAATAGGTTTGGCGGCGTTCAAAGATCCGAATACCGAACTGACCCGCGATGGAATGAATACTTTTGCGGCTAAAGGTGCTCCTACGGATAATAATCCGGGAACCGTTCAGCAGGGTTACCTTGAAATGAGCAATGTCAACCTTACACGGGTAGTTGCCACTGGGCGTGCCTATGAGGCTGCTCAACGTATGGTACAAATGGCAGATGAAACTACCGGTAAAATGCTAAGTTCCTTGAGCCGATAGTTATCGGAGGATAGGTTTATGTTTACACTATTGCCTTCTTTTACGGATATTATGAACACTTCCATTACTGGAATGCAGACACGCTTTGCCGGTCTGGATGTTGTCAGCAATAACCTCGCGAATATCAATACGACGGCTTATAAGAGTTCGCGTTCGAACTTTCAAGAGATATTAGATGCGACTACTAAGCTCGAAAAAGGAACCATTCTACAATCGACTCAGCACAATATGAAAGAAGGTACTTTTGTGGAGAGTGATTCTCCATTACATTTAGCAATCCAAGGTACTGGATTTTTTGCAGTTACGATGCCGGACAAGACCAAAGCCTATACGCGCGATGGTACTTTCTCATTGGATGCCAACCGCCAGATTGTAACGGATAAAGGTTATCCATTGGTCTGGAGTGGGCAGATTCCTAATACTGCTGAGAAGGTTGAGATAGATGAAAATGGACTAGTTACTGTCCTGCAAAACGGCACGTGGACAAACGTTGGACAGATTCAATTGAATAAATTTCCCAATCCTGGAGGGTTAATCGCTACTGGTAACAACTTGTTCACCGCTTCGGCTGCCTCTGGTGTAGTCCAAACGGCTAATCCGGGCGCGAATAATCTTGGTTGGATTCTTCCTCGCATGAAGGAAGTTTCCAATGTAAATCTAGGACTGGAGATGACAAATGCGATAATCACGCAACGTAATTTCCAATTACAGTTAAGGACGTTTCAAACCACAGATACGATGTTATCGCAGGCAATTGCTCTAAGAAGATAGTAAAGTTTTGGGTGCAGCATCCGATAACAAATGTAATTAGGAATAGATGAAAGCATGGACTGCAAGACATCTAGAGACTCACGGAGGTAAGTAAAATGAAGCCTATAGATATAATCGGACTTAACCCAATCACCCAACCAGGAGTGAAGGGCGCCCAGTCGGTACAGAAGAAATACCAGTCGTCAGACAAGGGTTCTTCTTCTAATGTTCAGGGTAAGGATGAGGCTTCTGTTTCCGAATCCGCACGCGTAATGGCAAAAGCCTACGCTGCCCTGAGTGATACCCCAGAGGTACGCAATGATCGTGTTGAAAGTTTGCGTGCCGAAATTGAGTCCGGGCAGTATGCAGTCCCGCATGAGAAACTCGCTGAAGTGTTAGCAAAGAGGCTCTATAAAGCGGTCTGATTGCATATAGCCTGGCAAGGCTAGGTAATGCATGGACCAAAATAAGAATAAAACTGTAACTGTATTAGAAGATGCTCTCGTCAATGAGTTTCGCATTTTCCAATCCTTGGTGGCATTATCCCGCGAGGAGCTTGACTCTTTAACCCGCCGGGATAGCCAGCGTCTTTCCGTTTTAGTTGAAGAAAAAGAATCGTTGCTTGATGAACTCAGCCAACTGGAAGAATCCAGGCGTATGGCGACCGAGGATCTGGCATATGCGGCAGGCTTGAATCTGGAGATGCCGGCTGTATCCGATGTGCTTCCATATTTGGATAAGATGACCCATGATCGCCTTAAGCGCATCCTGGAAGGCATTATTGCACTGGGAAGGGAAATTCGAAACCTGAACCGGACGAATATGGTGCTGGCAAAGACAGCGCTTGATTGGGCAGACGCAACTCAATCTTACCTCATTAACCTACACCAGCCTGAATTCGAAACTTACGCACCTGGTGGCGTTGCTAAACGCCAAAATGCAGTTCGTAGTTTCGATCACTGGGTATAAAAAGAGGAGGAGAGAGATATGTCATCATTATTTGGAATGTTAAATATCGCATCGAGTGCGATGCGAGCCCAGCAAGTTGGTATTCAAGTTATCGAACAAAATGTTACGAATGCGTCCACCCCGGGGTACCGGCGGCAGGAAGCGATCTTCAAGAACGGGTTACCTTACGGTGATATGCGCTTCAAAGGCTCTGAAGCCGGAGGGCAGTTGGGTACCGGTGTAGTAGTTGAAGAGATCAAGCGCTTTAGTCAGGAATTTTATGATGGTCGCTACCGTATTGAGTCGGGGGCTGCGAAACGCTGGGACACCGAGGCAAGCGTTCTTAAACAGGCTGAAAGCACTTTGAATGAAACATCGACCAGTGGTTTAACTACGAAATTCGACGAGTTCTGGTCTGGATGGCAAATCGTAAACAGCGATCCAAGTAATATGGCTCTCCGGGCTGATGTACGTGACCGCGGTCAAGCATTGGTTAAAGCGTTCAATAGCCGGTCTGAACAACTGTCTCAGATGCGTTCGGAACAAGATCTAACGATCCGAGTGCGAGTTGATGAGATTAATACGATTGCTTCTAAATTGGCAGCTTTGAATACCGAGATTCCCCGTGTCCAATCCTTATCTAACCAGCCGAATGATTTGATGGATGAACGCGACCGTCTGCTAGACCGGCTGGCGGAGATTACCGATATCCAATCAACAACCCAATCGAACGGAGAAACAATCGTATCGCTTGGGGGACATGTTCTTGTGGTAGGAACGAAGACGAACAATCTCAGCGCGGTGCCAAATACAGCTAATTCGAATCTTAGGGATATTCAGTGGGATAACGGTTCAACCTTGATTGCTCAGACGGGTGAATTGAAGGGTTTGTTCGATGCCCGCGATGTACAATTAAAAGGACAACAGGATGGTTTGGATACATTGGCGCAATCCTTGTACGATCAAGTGAACTATGTGCATAACCATGGTTTCAGTATGTATGATCCGGGTGGTATTCCTACACC
>JBAXBF010000018.1:0-22414 GCA_037142095.1 Chloroflexota bacterium | reverse complement strand
CTGATCAATAAAATCCGCGCGTATGGTTTACAAGAGCACGGCTATGATACGGTCGAAGCCAATATTGCCCTCGGCTTCCGCGACGATGAGCGTGAGTACGGCGTCGCGGCACATATGCTTGAATCGCTGCATGTCAAATCCATCCAGCTCATCACCAACAACCCCAAGAAGATTGAAGACCTGACCAAACACGGCATTAAAGTCAGTGGGCGTATTCCGCACGTCATGCCCGCCAACGAATACAATCAATTCTATCTCGAAACCAAAGCCCTCAAATCTGGACACCTGATCGATCTGCAGGGTAAGCAACGCCTGCCCGAACAGGCGGACCAACCGATCGTCGAGGGGATGTGTGAAGAGATGATGGATGCGGTTCAAAAAATGTACCAATAGGGACTTCATCCAGGAATTGAAACTCCGGAATGAGTCCTTTCAAAAAAGGAGTGTCTATGTCTCTCGAAAATAGGACTGTGGTCATCACGGGCGCCACCGGCGGGCTGGGCTCCCTTTTAGCGCATGACCTGGCTGCCCGCAAAGCGAACCTGGCGCTGCTCGACCGGGATGCCAATTTACTGAGCGCCCTGCTGGAAACCCTTGCCCTGCCCGAAACGAACCTTTTCGGGCGGGTGCTCAACTTGCTTGACTCCAATGAAACCCAATACGCAGCCAGTGAAATCGCCGAGAAGTTCGGGCGGATCGATATTGTGCTGCATGTGGTTGGCGGTTGGACTGGCGGTAAAACCCTGCTCGAAGCAGCCCCGTCCGACCTGGAGTTCATGCTCAACCAGCATATCTGGACTTCGTTCAACGTGGTGCAGGCATTCGTACCCCACCTGGTAAAGAACGCCTGGGGGCGCATCATCATGATTACCTCACCCTTTGCGGCGCGTCCCAACTCCAAAGGAGGACCGTATGCGATGGGCAAAGCCGGACAGGAAGCCCTGATGCTGGCGCTTTCGCAAGAACTTCAAGGAAGCGGGGTAACGGCTAATTTGCTGCAAGCCAAAACAATCGACATCAAACGCGAGAAAATATCCAGTCCATCCTCTCAAAATGCTTCCTGGACAACTCCCGAAGAGATTTCAACGGCGGTGCAGTTTCTGCTTTCTGAAGAAGCGGGCACGATTAACGGAGCCAAAATACCTTTGTACGGCGGCTACAACTGAAACGCTGGAGAGCGATTTAAGGATATCCCATCCCTCAACTATTTTATTTAACCTCTGGCGGCTTACCTCCAGGGGGCGATTCCTGGTTTTGATTGGGTGCGCTTTCCAGTCCAAACAGACCGCGGAAGAAACGCAGGATACCATCTAAGAAGGAACCGGACGTCTCTTCTTGTCCGCTGCCGGGTTGGGTCGGCACCGGCGTGGGTTTCTGGATTGCTTTGAGCAGCAACTGTTGTTTGTAAGCGCGATATTTCCCAAAATCATCCAGGAAATTGACCTTGACGATGACGGCAATATTCCCTTCTTTTTTAGGGGTTACTTTCGTATCGGCGGTGAAATAACCACCCGATTCGATCGAACCGATCACCCCGGCTTCGGTCTTGATTTCGGCTTTATCTGCGCTCAATTCGAGATTACCGAGAAGAACACTCTTTTTTCCAAGGTTGGTGATCTGAAAAGAAAGATTGGTAGTCTCGCCGACAATCAACTCGGGCTGTGTGCCAACAATGCCTGCGCTCAGATTCAGGGAAGAATAGATCAGGAATGACAAAACCTGGTTATCTGTGATGGTATTTCCATCTTCGTCTGTGTACGCGAAGGAGATATTAAGTAAACGCGCTCCCGGTTCGGCACCGACATTAACGATCAACTTTCGGCTGACGGAAAGCGTCTTTTGGGGTGGAATATCTCCCAGGAAAACGCGGTTGGTGCTGTTGACCGGGGCAAAATTGGATACATCCGAATTGACATTGGTTGTGCTGGAGGAATTGCTTGCCTGCGGTGTCCCTGAAGTCGTTGTTCCGCTCGATTTGGATGTGTCAATATTACCCCCGGTGATGAGGTTGACCTCGCGTGCCAGGTTATTACCCAGGTTACTGACCTGCATATCAAGGTTGAACATCGTTCCCGGATAGAGCATCCCCACATCGGTGGTGTAGGCGATCACCAGCACCTGCGGACGTTCCCAGGCAGTCGGGGTCACGGTCGGGGTGGGCGTTTCGGTGCGGTTATAAGCCGGAAAAGTGAGCGTATATTTTTCCTCAAAAGTCTTGCCGGTTTCATCATTATAGGCAATCTTAACCACGGAGGTAACAACGGCTTTATTGCTGCCCAGTTCTTTGTTCACCAGCATGGGTTGGGTGACAGGCATCATCTCCCCGCGTCCCAGGCGTGAGATCGAATAGACACCGGTTGTCTGTGAAGGAAAGAAGTCGCTGCCTTCGAAAGTGATCGCCAGATTTTGGGCATCCAGTTGACCGCTGTTCGATACCGCAAAGGACAAGGTGAAAGACTGACCGGGTAAGAGCAAACCGACCCCGGTCTGGTAATTTTGGACGGTTACGAATGGTCTGCCAAAGACAGTCGGCTGGGTCGGGATGGGAGCGGGCGTGGAAGTGGGAAAATAAGGAACGACTGGAAAAGAGAGGGTGAACGACTGTCCATAAGTAGCACCGCTGCTGTCCGAGTAAGTAACCTGTACGTCAGAGGAAATGACACTGGTATTTCCTAAATTAGCATTCGCCATCATCGGCTGCGAAATATGGACGCTTTCAGCGGCTAAAAGATTGCTGACCGTGTGAACGCCACCGGTCTGGGTGGGAAGAACATTGGAGTTTGCGGCGAAGTTGATAACCAGGTTGAGCGCCTCGCTTTGTCCGGTGTTTAAGAAGACCACCGAAACAGTGAACTGCTCTCCCGGTTCAATCAAGTCCTGTCCGATGTTATACCCCTGAATCACAATCGAGGGTTTGATGAGCGGAGACCTGGTCAAGGTGGGAGAAGGGGAGGGGGTCAGCGTGGTGGGGATGATGCCGGGGTTTGTCGCAGATGGAGAGAGTGTATTTGTTGGGGTCAGGGTCGGAGTAACCGAAGGAGTCTGGCTCGGCGTGCCGGTTGGCACCTGCGCAAAAACATGATTCGGTACATACGGGGATGCGCTAAGGATCAATAGAACCAGTAACAAGATACAACCAATTTTTAGCATAGACATTTTCGCTCTTCTCATAATGAACACCTTTTCCAATGATGATAATACGTGTGTAACGAGATGTGCAAATAATGTGCCAGATAATGAAGAAATGACGTCAAAAATGTGAAACGTTTATTGTTGGAATAATAAGTATGTGCTATACTTTAAGCATGAACAAGGAGCGGCATATCTGGCAAAGCTGGTCAAATATCCTGCACCACTGGGGCATCCAAGATCTGGCGGCTTCCCTTCTCGAGGCAGGCGGCGGATTTAACGTCCTGGCAGTCCAAATGCTTTATCTAACACAGCCGTTATTGGCAGGCCTTTTACCCGATGATCATTGGCGTGCCCTGACAGCCCTATTGGAAAACAAAGATCAAAGGCAGAATTTTATTGTTATCTTACGGGACGAGGTTTCCATTTGAGCCGGATTGATGCCTTGGGGTTGGGTTTTATTCTCATCTTTGCGGGGGGGATGTTAATCTTCCATCTCTTAATCCGAAAATGGACTGTCTTTTCCTTTCGTTCTATTACGGGGTTAGCCCGCTTACGCCAGCGCGTATTATCATCCATTGAAGACGGAAAGCGCGTCCACATCTCTTTGGGGAAACACTCTTTGCTCTCCCAAGAAGGGGCAGCCGCCCTGGCAGGTCTGCGTCTGGCGGATGAAATCAGCAGGCTGAGTGCGCTGAGTGACCATCCGGCGCACATTACGAGCGGTGACGCGCCGGTTTCGATCTTAAGCCGGGATGGAAACAAGGCGGTCTATCGAAATATGGATCACGAAGAACGCTTTGATCCGTGCGCTGCCTATATGAGCGGGGTAACCGCATTCTCCTATGTGGCGGGCAGTCTGGCTGAGGTGGTTGACCCACAAACCGCCGTAAATGTGCTCCTGGGCGGATTCGGCTCTGAAATTGGTTTGCTGGCAGATGCCGCCGATCAGCGTCAGACGCTCACCACTTGCGGGACAAGCAGTCTGGCAGGGCAGTCGGTCTTATACGCTGTGGCTGACCAACCCCTGCTCGGTGAAGAAATTTATGCGGCAGACGCTTATTTACAACCCCAAACCACGCAGACCTCCGCGGCGTTACGCATGCAGGATATTTTCCGCTGGATGCTGGTTGTATTGATCCTGGCGGGGATTGCCGCCCGCTTTGCAGGAGTCCTATGATGACGCGTTGGATCACTCCCATTTCAACCGCCATCGCCACCGGGGTGGGTATCATCGTACTGGTGGGCTATTTCGTCCCTGCTGCCTGGATTCTGGATTTACGCGCCCTTTTTCTGCGCTGGGCGGTCATTCTGGCAGGTCTGACTCTATTGGTGGGCATCTTTAATCTGCTGGCTGTTCATGGGCGCAAAGTGTATTCCCTCAATAAAGAAAGCTGGTCCAGCCTGGCATTGATAATCGCCCTGGTGGGAACCGCGGGGGTCATTGCCTGGCAGCAAACCCACAGCGCAGCCGCACTTTGGATCTTGAATTGGATTCTCATTCCCGCGGAAAGCAGCCTGATGGCTGTTCTGGCTGTCATTCTGATCTATGCGGCGGCGCGCTTGCTCTACCGGCGAAAGACTGTATTTTCAGTGATCTTTTTGGTAACTGTCGTCATCGTTTTGAGCGGCAGTGTGCCGTTTTGGGGCACATTCATCCCTTTTGTTCATGATCGTTTGCTGGGTTGGATTATTTCTGTTCCGGCGATGGCAGGCGCCCGCGGGCTTTTGCTCGGCATGGCTTTGGGAATCATTGCAACTGGCATCCGACTATTGACAGGCAACCAGCATCCCTATGATGGATAATCCGCAAGATCAACAAGACGACACCCCCCAGAAGAAAGAAGCTGTTCCAGGTCTTGAGGATGTGCTGCCCTTGAACGCTGCCATGTTCGAGGCGGATGAAATTTTACCTGTTCCGTTCAGTGTTGATATTTCCGAACCACAACATAAACATATCGGTCTGCTGGAGAGAATGCTGGCGCAGGAGAATGAAGGCACACCGCCCCCAGCGCAACCGCCCAAAGCGGAATACCATCCGGATTCCTTCCAACGCTTCCTGCGCCTGGCAATTGGACTCATATTAATTCTGACGATCACCGCCAATATCCTCTACAGCAACCGCAGTCCGTCTGCTGCCCTCGCTGTTCCCAGCGAGATCGTCCAAACCCGCACGATCTTACGAGGCTTAAGTTCTGAAAGCATGGTGTTGGTGGCTTTTGACTATGAACCCGGCTTTTCCGCTGAGATGGAACCCCTGGCTGCAGCAGTCTTTCAAGACATCCTTACCACGCAGGCGGTTCCGGTGATTCTCTCAACATCGCCTCTGGGAACGCTCCAGGCTGCGCGGCTGATGCAGAAAATCCAGCCCCCCACAGCCCGGCAGCCTATTTATCTGGGATACCTTCCCGGGGGAGCGGCAGGGTTAATGAGTCTGACAAATTCACTACGCAATACGTTTCCTCTGGATGTAGATGGGGAGTCCCCCTGGCTGCCAGATTCAGCCAACCCAAAACTGCAAGCCATTAATTCGATAGCCGATTTTGCAGCCGTGATCGTGCTAAGTGCAGACGCGGAGAACGCACGGAACTGGCTGGAGCAGGTTCAGCCCGCTTTGAATAAGACGCCCTTTATTTTTGCCCTGAGCGCCCAGGCTGCCCCATTGATCAGACCCTACCTGAGCGGAAACCAGTTACAGGGGATGATCGGCGGCGTCATTGGGGCGCACGCTTATCAGGAACCCAAGCAGCCTAATGCTATGCTGCAGATGACTTGGGACGGCTTCGCGGCTGGGGTTTGGGTGGCTGTCGCTTTCATTGTGTGCGGCAGCGGGATAAGCCTGGTTCTGCTCAGCGACCCTGCGCGCAAGAAGCGGCGCAAACAGAGACAGAAGAGGCGGCTGCCATGATGGATATGACCGAAATAATGGCTGCTGCCCTGGGATTTCTGATCACGTGTGCCATCTTCAGTTATATACTGGGAGATAACCCCCTGCTGCGTTTGGCGCTGCATGTCCTGGCAGGCGCAGCGGCGGGATATACCGCGCTGGTGGTCTTCAATACGACGATCAAAGCCCAGATCTATGAGCCGTACATGCACGGCTCGACAGAGGAACGTCTGTTACTGGGGGTGCCCATCATCCTGGGCGTTCTCTTGCTGGCAAAACTTGTCCCGCCGTTATCGTCCCGTCTGATTTGGGCGGGAAATCCAACTTTGGCATTTCTGAGCGGGGTTGGGGCAGCCGTGGCTGTCGGCGGCGCAGTTACTGGTACGATTCTTCCGCAGGTCTGGGCATCGGTTAATGTACTCGACCCCCAGGCGGTTATGGAAACTGCCCGCTCATCTCCCTGGTCGCTGGTCGAGATGGTCGGAAACGCAGTCATTATCTTGTTGGGTACGCTGACGACCCTGATCGCTTTTCATTTTGGCGCCCGCAGCGGGCAGACACCCCAGCGCCCAGGCTGGATCAATACCCTGGCGCAAATCGGTCAAGGTTTCATTGCCATAACGCTGGGCGTCCTCTTTGCCGGCGTATTGCTGGCTGCGCTGCCCGCGATGATAGAACGCTGCCAATCTGCTTTGGAATTTATATACATGCTGTTGGGGTTGGTGATCCGCTGATGAATGCGTTACAGATCCCCCTCAAAAGCCTGGGCTCGAATGAATCGCTGCTGGTGATCGATGTAGGTGAGATCAACACGCGGGCCGTCTTATTCGATATCGTGGATGCCAATTACCGTTTCATCGCCTCCAGCATCGCCCCGACCACTGTTAACCCACCCTTGCAGCACGCCGGTTATGGTGTTCGTCTGGCAATCGAATATCTCGAAACCAATACCGGGCGCACTTTCATCGGCGAAGATGAAAAACTGATCATGCCTACCCAGGAGGATGGAAGAGGTGTGGACGCTTTTGCGATGATCCTCTCTGCCGGTGTGCCGCTGAATGTGGTTGTGATGGGCGTACTGGAAGAATTTTCAGTGGAAAGTGCCCGCCGTCTGGCTGAATCGGTCTACAGCCGGGTCAGTGCCACCTTCCACATGAATGACGGGCTGAAAGCGGTTGAGCGCAGCCAGGAGATCGTGCGCCTTTTACCGGATCTGATCTTAATCGCCGGGGGAACAGAGCAGGGAGCCCAGCAGCCCGTTTTGCAAATGCTAAAACAGGCTGCCATGGCGTGTTCTTTCCTACCCAAGGATGTGCGTCCTATTGTGCTGTATGCCGGTAATTCCGATTTGAGCCAAAAAGCAAAGGAAATGTTCGCTCCGCTGACGAGCGTCAAGACCGCCCCCAACATCAGACCGCAGGCAGATACGGAGAAACCAGAAGCAGCCCGCACACAGATCGCCCAGGTTTTTCGCCAGGTACGCCTGAACCAGATGATGGGTATCCAGACTCTGGACACCTGGTCGGGTAAACAATTGCTGCCTTCGGCGACCGCTTTCGGGCGTATCATCCGCTTTTTAAGCATGGATGATCCCGGGCGCGGGGTATTGGGTGTGGATGTGGGCGCCACGAATACGACGATCGCGGCTGCCTGGTGCGGGGAACTGACGATTGGCAATTATCCCAAAATGAGGTTCGATCCCGAAGAAACAGCCTCTATCTCGGATGACGAACTCAAGGAAATCATGACCTGGGTTTATGCCAGAGTCTCAGAAGATTATGTGCTCAACTACATTTATAACAAGCAGATTTATCCAGCCAGCCTCCCCCAAACCTTTAAAGATGAGGTGATTGAACAGGCACTGGCACGCCATGCGCTGCGTAGGGCATTCCAAAAGACAATGCAAAATTTCCGTGAGACCCATCAGCAGCCCGGCGGGCAGAACGAGGAATCCAAGCCATTCTCGTTTCCGCCATTCGAGCCAATCGTAGCCGCAGGCAGTGTGTTGACGCGTGCGCCGTCTCTGGCACAAAGCGCATTAATGCTGTTGGACGGCATTCAACCTACGAATGTTACAACGCTCATTCTGGATCAAAATCACCTGGCGGCTGCCATGGGAGCCGCTGCGCTATCCAATCCGACCCTGACAGTGCAGGTTATCGATTCCAACGCCTTCCTGAATCTGGGCATGGTCATTTCACCGGTCAGCTCGGTGCGCAGCGGGATGCCCGTCTTACGTCTGCGGATGGTTTCAGATGGTGGCATGGATATCAAGGCAGAAGTCAATCAGGGTGAGATGAGAGTCTTTCCCCTGCCTGCTGACCAGAATGCCACATTAATTCTGAAACCTTTGAATCTGGCAGATATCGGGATGGGCGCAGGCAATGGCGGGCGTTTGAATAAGGTCAGTGGGGGTGCATTGGGCGTGGTCATCGATGCCCGCGGTCGCCCATTACGCCTGCCGCTGGAACTAAGCGAAAAAAGAGATCTGTATAAAGGATGGCTGAAGGCGTTGAGGGAATCACGATGATCGCAAATACGGTTACGCGCTATGCACTTTATGGTAAATTCAAACGGGAACGGCTGCTGGCGCGTCCTGGTCGGCTGTTGGTGCTTAAGGGGCAGGA
This sequence comes from Chloroflexota bacterium, assembly GCA_037142095.1. GTDB lineage: Bacteria > Chloroflexota > Anaerolineae > Anaerolineales > DRKV01 > JBAXBF01. The sequence continues at coordinate 13,771 of JBAXBF010000018.1, read as the reverse complement.
TGTCTCTTCACAGGATGCGGTTGCCGAAACCGATCTTTCCCCCGAATTTCTAGAATTGGAGGTCGCAAAGTGGTTAAACATCCCTGCCGGGGAACTGGATGCTTTCACCGAACGCCGCGAAGGAGATAACATCTCCGAGAATGACATCATCGCAGTGGGTCCCGCCGGTCTGGTGCAGCCGACCGTGCGTGCCCCGTGCACCGGGCGGGTGCTGCGCATCGCAGAAGGTAAAATCATCCTCGAGAAAAGAGGGACAGCCAGCAAGCTGCTGGCTGTCTATCCCGGCGAAGTCGTTGATCTCATCGCGGAGCGAGGCGTGGTGATTGAGACCACCGGCGCTCTGGTGCAGGGTGTGTGGGGTAACGGACAGATGAACAGCGGGCGTCTGCGCCTTATTTTGGAGAAAAGGGACGATCCTTTTAATGCGTCTTGCCTGACCGCAGAATGTGCAGGACATGTGCTGGTTGGCGGTTATTGCAATCAAGAGGAGGCGCTGCGCAAAGCGGTTGAAATGGAAGCCAACGGTTTGGTGCTGTCCAGCATGGAGGCACGCCTGGTTAGCGTAGCGGCTGCTTTACCTATCCCCATTGTTTTGGTGGAAGGATTCGGAAAGATGCCGTATAATGAAACTGTATATGGGCTGCTCACCAGCCTGGCGGATCGTGAATCGATCCTGCACGCTCAAGCATTGAAGCGCGCCGAGGGGTTCGTTCCTGAACTCATCGCACCCATTCCCAAGGATTTCGGGGCAGTGCCTTTTGAATGGCTGGTGAATGAAGCTACATCGAATGATACAGCCTTTATGGTATCCGGCGGGAAAGTGCGCATTATAAATGCGGGCACTGCCGAGAGCCGCGTGGGTAGACTGGTAAGGATATTAGGGCAGCCTCAAAGCCTTGCCAATGGGCTGCGTTGTATGGCGGCAGAAGTGAAGTTGAACGATGAGGAACTGGTGGTCGTTCCTTTGGCAAATTTGGATCTTTTGGAATGAAAGAACGGAGGTGTAATCATGAGTGATAACGAAGAAGCGAACAAAAAAGTGGAAGACCTCGATGAATTCGACCTGGAAGACATCGATGAAGCCGAAGGAGAGGCGGCGCTTGACGAAGATATGTTCGAGCGAGAAGATAAATCAGACAGCAAAAATGTCTGGATCGCGCCCGTAATCGTCATGCTGCTCATTATTGCGCTCCTGGCAGGGGCGGGTTTTGTGGTCGCGAACTGGCTGCCCAAAAACCAACTGACCAGCATGATCCCGGCGTTCTTCAGCATTGCAAACAATACGCCAACGATGATACCCAACGACCTGGTGCAAGTGCAAGTGACACCTGTCGCGCCAGGTGAGTCTCAGGGAGAAGTCAATCCACCTCAATCACAAGCACCTGTGCAAACCAAGCCTGCAACGGGTCGCGACTATGAAGCCACGCCTGTAATTGCCATCGGCAGCCCGACGGCAGTCGCCGCGGGTGGCAAAGTGCAGGACGTTGCCCGCACCTCCACGATAGCAGCCCTTTTGACCCAGGCAGCCACGATCATGGCGCCCACCCAGACAGAGCCTGCCAGCGAACCATCCACCACGGCAGGAGCGGATGTGCCCACCGTCGAGATTACACCTGCCAATGGTTCTGCGACAGCGGTCAATGAGCCGCCTACTCCTGTCAATGGTTCTGTCGTGCCGACCGTAGCGGTTACGCCAGCCGCGACAGCCCTGCCTCAAACCGGCTGGGCGGATGAAGTCGGTGCCCCGTTCATGCTGGGGATAGCCGTGCTGCTCATCTTTGTGATCATTTTGACCCGCTGGCTGCGTGCCTCTCGGGCAGCTTAATCAAACCAAAAGAGCCGATCGGTTATGATCGGCTCTTTTTTTGTTTTCCAGCGGGGAGGGAGGGATTCGAACCCTCGGTCGAGTTTAACCCCGACAACCACTTAGCAGGCGGTCCCAATCGTCCACTCTGGCACCTCCCCAATCGTACGAAATTTTAGCGGAGGGAAAGGGATTCGAACCCTTGGTGGATTCACACCCACACCTGTTTTCAAGACAGGCACCTTCGGCCACTCGGTCATCCCTCCTGATGTTATGGAAGGGAGTGCACCCTTCCCGCGCGCAGGAGTGATTGTACCACAACTGATCCAGTTCGACAATCCTGAATTTTTTTTAGAGAGCTGGACTCCAAAAAATAGGACAAATTCTTCCTTCCAAAAATCTTCATTTAAGACTATACTTTGGGCATGTCAAAAGTATTCCGAGCTTCCTTAATTCTTGCAGTCTTTTTCGCTGCCGACAAGGCGTTGGGATTGATCCGCCAGGTGTTGATTGCACGACAATTTGGACTTACCTACAATATTGACGTGTTCAATGCCGCCAACAACATCCCCGACTTGCTCTCAGCCCTCATTTCGGGCGGGGCGTTGGGTGTGGCGTTCATCCCGGTGCTTTCCGAGTATATGGAAAAGAAAGGGCATGCCCAAGCCTGGGAATTGTTTGCCCGCATCGTCAATTTCGCCTTCCTGGTGACCGGCGCATTGGCGGTGGTTGTCGTGATCTTCGCAGATCCAATCGTGCGCTATGTGATCGCACCCGGATTTCCGGAGCCGCAAAAACTGCTTGCCATTCAACTGATGCGCCTCGATTTGATCGCCATCGTGATCTTTTCGATCAGCGGCTTGGTGATGGCTGGCTTACAAGCAAACCAACACTTCCTGCTGCCTGCCATGGCGCCATTGTTTTACAACCTGGGGCAAATCTTCGGTATCATGCTGCTCGCTCCGGCTGTGGGCGGGCGCACCTTCGGTCCGTTGACGTTGCCGACCTTCGGTTTTGGCATTCACGGGTTGGTCTATGGGGTCATCATCGGGGCATTCCTGCACCTGCTCATTCAGGTTCCAGGCTTGATCATGTTTAAATTCAAGTGGAAACCGGTCATCGGTTTGAATGACCCGGGCGTACGCCAGGTGCTGGCGTTATTGGGTCCGCGCGTCCTGACCATGCTCTTCATCCAATCTTATTTTGTGGCACGTGATAATCTGGCGTCGCGCATGGGAGAAGGTTCGGTATCCGCCCTCAATTACGGCTGGTTTATCATGCAGGTGCCGGAAACATTGATCGGTACTGCCATCGCAATTGTGCTCCTGCCTACCCTCTCGGAATTTGTAGCCCGCGGTGACATGGAAAGCTTCAAGAATACATTGAATAAAGGCATCCGCGTGCTGGTTGCGCTGACAATACCCGTCACGGTGATCGTCGCTGTTGGTCTGCCGCAGGTGGTGCAAGTTCTCGGCTTCGACGCCGCTGGAACAGCGCGGGTTGTCCTGGCGACGCGCGCTTATCTTCTGGGATTGCTGGGGCACTCTTTGCTCGAGATCGCCTCGCGCTCGTTTTACGCGCGCCAGGATGCACGCACGCCGCTGCTGGCAGCCGCGGTGATGCTGGTTTTGTTTATGATTTGTGCAATCGGCTATTCTTCTCTATGGGGCTTTGTGGGTATTGCGCTGGCGAATGTAACCGCCTTCACCTTCGAAGCACTCTTACTGCTGTATTTACTCAACCGCAAAATTCCAGGCGTCGTGAATGTGTGGGATTCGATCCCGCGTGTGCTGGCAGCCGCTTTGGTGGGTGGTGTGGTGGTATTTGGTCTACAGCACTGGCTGCCGCTGCCTGAAATGCGCCGTCTCATCGAATCCGTGGTTGGGGCAGCCACGATGGGCGTGGCAGCCCTGGTGATGCTGCCTTTGATATGGCGTGAAGTCAAACTATTGATTAAATTATAAAAAAATGGAAGATGTAAATATGAGACTCAAAGGAAAGAAAATAGCGTATCTGATTGGCGAAGGTTTTGAAGACCTGGAGTTTTGGGTTCCGGTGATGCGCTTGCGCGAGGAAGGGGCAATCGTAACCATCGTTGGCGAGAAGATGACCACTTATACGGGTAAGACCTGCTTGCAAGCCGCCCCAGATGTGACCGCCGACAAGGTAAGCGCGGATGACTTCGATGGGCTGGTTGTGCCGGGTGGTCATGCACCCGACAAGATGCGCCGCGTGCCTGCCATCCTTGCTTTGGTGCGCGGCATTTACCAGCAGGGTAAGATCGTTGGCGCCATCTGCCATGCTGGCTCAGTGTTGATTTCGGCAGGAATCCTGAAAGGGCACAAGGCAACCGGCTCGGAAGGCATCAAAGACGATGTTATCAATGCCGGGGCAGTCTGGGTGGATGAAGCCGCCTTCCGCGACGGCAACCTGGTTTGGGGGCGCGTTGTGGCAGATATTCCCGACTTTTGCAGAGAACTGGTAAAGGCTTTGGAGTAAATATAAAAGCAAAGATCGAACTGATTGAGTTTACTGACCCGTACTGCACATGGTGTTGGGGTTCCGAGCCAATCCTGCGGCGCATCCAGGAGACCTACGGTGAGCAGGTTACGCTCCGTTTTGTGATGGGCGGTCTGATGGATGACGCGGACCACGTTAATGATCCGGCGAATGGCATAGGCGGCTCTGATTGGAAGCGGCAGGTCGCGGCGCATTGGCTCGATGCGTCGAGCCGTCATGGTATGCCAGTCGACATCAGTGAGTTTGCCGAGAAAGTTGCTCCGAAATCAACCTACCCAGCCAATATCGCTTATGAGGCAGCCAAGCTCCAGAATCCCGAGCTGGCAGACCGATATCTGCGGCGCTTACGCGAAGCCGCGGCGACCGAAAGCCGGTCAATCCATCTGCCGGAAGTTCAGGCGGATATTGCCGAAGAACTCGGGCTGGACCGAATTCGATTCTTCGCAGACCTCGCCGGTTCTGCCAGGCAAGCGTTCGCGGATGACCAGCGCTTTTGTCACGCGAGTGGTGCTCATGGCTTCCCGACCTTTCTCATTCGGGCAGGCGGTCGTGAACGTCTCTTGCGTGGCTACAACAGGTTCCCTGCTTTTGCCGCCGTCTTCGACAGCCTGGCTGGCGAACCTCTGGAAAAGAATCGCCTCACGATAAGTGAAGATGCTGTCCTCGACTTCATCGGCAAGTATGGTAGCGCAGTTGCGCGCGAAGTGGTCGAAGTGTTTGGAGTCTCAGATTCCGAGGCGGAGGCGATATTGTGTCAGTTGGTCTCAAAAGGGCAAATCGAAGCGCATCCTGCGGGCACAGGTACCCTGTATAGAGCATTGCAATCTGGTGAGTACTGCGATCCTTCAACTGGCGCATGTATGTAACGAGATGAACTCGTACTCTCAATCAAGCATACTGCCAGAGGACGAGTTCATTGCCATCCGCATCCTCAAAAGTGGCGAGAGCTCCATTTGAGACTGTATGCACCGCTCCAACAGGCACACCGCGCTCTTTCAGTTCTTGAACGGTTTGCTCAATATTCTGGACTTCAAGACACAAGCGGGCGTTCCCGCTTCCGCTGACAGATTCTCCCTCTCCAAGGGGAACAAGTTCAAAAAGAACCCCATCTACATCGAAGCGGGCAACCGCATCGCGGGAGATGAGTTGCATACCGAGCGTATCTTCATAGAAGCGGATGGCTGCATCGAGATTCCTGACATAATAAAATACACAGTCGAACTTGATTTTCATCGTGCGACTCCCATGTTTCTAAAGGACAATCAACACAATCGCCAGCAAACAAAAACCAATCCCAAGCCATTGGTTAAGTGATAATTTTTCTTTCAAGAGGATACATGCCAGTGAGACGGTCGCCGCTGGATATAAAGACGCCAGAACCACAGCCACATCCAGTCGGGTCTGCTGTTTCGCCAGGAGATAAAACAAATTACCGCCCATATCCAGGACCCCCGCAAGAAGAGCAAGCGGATTAGAGAGGAGGGACGGGATCGGTTTGCGCGAAATCAGCAGGACAAGCAGGGCTGTACAGAAGGCTGCACAGCGGCATACCACCAACGGCATGAAGATTTTGCCAGGCTCAACCTGTGCCAGCAGCGTAAAGAATCCACCAAAGCCCATCCCCGCCAGACATGCAAGGATAAATTCCAAGCGGGTAATCCGATCCTCCTCCTTCTGCGATGAGCTCTGGGAAACCAGCCAGATTCCCAGCATCGCGATTGCAAAGCCAACCAGACGTACAATATCCGGCAACCCGTCCGTAAAGATGCCAAATCCTACCGGTAACATCACGCCAATAACCGCCGCCACGGGTGCAACCTGGGCGGGATGTCCCATAGAGAGGGCGCGATAAAAAATAGCCATCCCGAAGGCACCGGATACACCAGCCGCCATTGCCCACAGCACACTGTTTAGGGAGGAGAATGACTCTCTCCAGAGCAGAGCACAGATCAGCAAGATCACGATACCCGAGAGGGATGACAGCATCAATACAAAGAATGGATTGGAACGCCGCGCAGCCACCCCACCCGTGAAGTCACCACTGCCCCAGGAGACGGCAGAGACAAGCGCAAAGACAACACCCAGGAAATTTACAGGAGGAAGCACGCTTTACTTTCCCGCCTGTGTCCAGCCGGGATTTTGAGAAACAAGAACAAAACCCTCGCTGTTGCTTTGCACAATAAAGACGGTATGAAAAGGAGTCAGCGAGGGTAATTTTGAGACACATTCGGCAAATATTTGCTGACCAGCGAAATGATACCAATCGTAAAGCAACACGATTTTTGGAAAGATGATGTTACGCAGTTTGTACGCCTTATCTGACAACCTGTCCTCTACAATCTCGGGAAGTTCTGTGATTACATCAGCCGACCATTTGATCTGGTTATTGCTTCTCGGAGGGTGCATCATATCTGGATGACCATACCGTTTCTCGATCCCGCAGGAGTGCCCATCCAGTTCGTAGACCCATTGGAAAGCGGCGGTTTCCAGCTCTTTCGTGTTTTCAAGGTAATTGAGGATGCCAGAGCGGACTTTCGCCCTCCCTCGCTGCGATTTCTCAAAATTTCCATTGAAGCGCACAACATACAGTCCGCGTAAGACATTTTTCTCTCGGGCGATTTGTTCGATTTCATTGATGAAATCCGATTGGGATGGGATTGTCATTTCAGCCTTCGCCGAGAAGGATGCTTTGTCCATAAACCGGGTTACTTCGACAGCATAACGCATGTCATTCAGGCGGAAATAATAATCCGGCGGCTCATCCCCATCTTCCCATACCAAGTCTGCATCAGGAGATGTATTTCTTAAAAAATGATCAAATTTAGACCGGCAGAACCCTTCATCAGAATCATGAAAAGCGATGTGATTGCTCGTACTCATAAGGTAATTTCGCGTAAGATTTTATTCTTGAGTTTATAAAAACTATCACTATCCCGGCTGCGAGGGCGATCAAGTTCAACTTTAATCACTTTTTCGATTCGCCCGGGACTATTCTTCATGATGGCAATCCGGTCAGCCAGATAAATTGATTCTTCAATATCATGGGTAACGAACACGATGGTCTTATCGTGCTCAGTCCATAAGCGGATAATTTCATCCTGTAATCCGATGCGCATCACCATATCCAGGGCATTGAATGGTTCATCCATAAATATGATTTCCGGATTAACAGACAGCGTTCTGGCAAGCGCCACGCGCTGCTTCATGCCCCCCGATAATTCAAAGGGATGGCGGTCTTCAAAACCATGCAGATGGACGAGGTCAATGAACTGGTGGGCAATCCGATCCTGTTCCCGCTTATCGGCGTGTTTGATCTCCAATCCAAATTTAACATTTTCGAGGACTGTCAGCCAGGGAAAAAGACCGAACTCTTGATCCATCATGACAAAGCGCGGGTCGGGGTGGGTGTGCGGCATCCCGTCAATCGAGACGCTCCCGCTGGTCGGTTGAACAAAGCCAGCCAGAATATTTAACAAGGTAGATTTGCCACAACCGCTCGGACCAAGGATACAGAAAAATTCTCCATCCAGAATAGCCAGATTCGTCGTATCCAGGGCTGCATCCAGCTTACCTGCATCTGCTGAATAATTTTTGCTCAGGTTGTCGATGATGATTTTCTGCATGGGTTGTTTTTCAGAATCCGAATATGTGGACATGTTTATAGCCCCACCTCTTTCTGATGCGGTTTTCAATCGAAACCATGATCCTGTCAAGTGCAAAACCGACCAGACCAATCGTAAGCATCCCGGCGACGACCATATCGGTTCTCAGGAAATTGCGGGCATCCAGGATCAAAAATCCGAGTCCAGAGCGCATCCCGACCATCTCGGCTGCTACGATGATCACCCAGGCAGTGCCGAGGGCGATGCGCAGGCTGACGAACACATGTGGAAAAGTGGCTGGCAGGATGATTTTAATCAAGATATCGCGGTCTGACGCCCCAAAATTTACCGCCGTCTTGACATAAATGGGCTCTATGTTGCGTACGGAAGTGATGGAAGCAACCAAAACTGGAAAGAAGGTTGTGATGAAGATGATAAAGATCGCCGGTTTATCTCCGATACCAAACCATAAAATTGCCAGGGGAATCCAGGCAATTGGTGAGATTGGGCGCAGAATCTGGATGATGGGGTTAAACGCTTCCTGCAGTCTTCTATACCTGCCCAGTACAAAACCCATGGGGACTGCTACGAGTACCGCCAGACCAAAACCAGCAAAAACCCGCACCAAACTGGCAAGGATATGCTGGAATAGGATCCCATTCTGTCCCAATTCCAGCGTGGCTTGAAAAACCGCAACGGGCGAGGGTAACAGATCAGGCAAGAACCATCCAGACATGGCAATTGCCTGCCAGATGCCGATACAAAAAACCAGCACCAGATAAGGCATTAAGAAACGCAAGATTTTGCTGGGTCGATTTTTTTCACTCACCATTGCTGCTGGGTCAATCCAAATTTCTTGTAAGCCTGGGCTGCAAAACGATCATTGACAAACACATCGATGTCAATTCTTTTATCCAGCAGACCGAGCGAGAACATATATTCCTCAAGCGCAAGATATTCGCTCTTACGCGGGTAAAGATCGACAAAACGCGACCTGCCCGGAGGTTCAATCAGGGCGTGTATTATTGTTGCGGGTTTCTGCCCAAGCATGGGCGCAATCAGATTAGCCGCGGCAATTGGGTCTTTGTCCACCCAGATGCCGGCTTGAATCATTTTTTCGACAAATTCCTGGACTGCCTGCGGGTACCGGTCGATGAACTCCTTGCGCAGGGTTATGCCACATTCCAGGTTTCTCGAGCCGGGGATATCCATATCTTTGGATAAGACCAGCACTTTGCCAATCCCTTTTTCCTCTGCCTGGGCGCCGAAAGGTTCGGCAACGATGAATCCATCGATACCTCCGGATGCCAGCGCCTGTACCATATCGGGCGGAGCCATTTCGGGTAGGGTCAGATCCGTTTCGGGTTTCAAGCCCTGGTCGCTGAGCAGCTTATAGAGCAGAATGTAATGAGGTGAAAAACGGGAAGGGATGGCAATCGTTTTGCCCTTCAAATCCTTGACGCTATTGATTTCCTTCTTTACGATCAAGGCACTGCCGGCTCTTACCGCCATCAGTACCGATTGGAGCGGTACTCCCTTCGACACAATCTTAAAAGCCAGATTATTGAGGATATCACCGCCGCCGTCGATCTTTCCGGCTTGCAGGGCTTCTGCCAGCTCTGCCCAATTGGAAAATTTGACCATCTCCAGATCAAAATTCGCCAGTTTCCCCCCGCTCTGTGATTGCACAATCAGCGGAAGGGCGGCATGTGTGATCGGTAGATAACCAATGCGCAGCACAGGCTTTGCGGTGCTCTGGACAGTGCTGTTTTTCTGCGTCACAACGATGATCGTCAAAACAAGCGCAATCAAGCAAAGCGCTAAACCAATGCCCCATATCCGTTTTTGCATCTGCATCTAATAACCTCCTGGAAAGCGTGTTCCAAGCCCCAATCCTTTAACAAGGACATCTAGGTTAAATTATACTACAATGAATGCGAATGCTGTATCTCCTCGCGGGCAATGCGGACGATGGCAGCCAGACTGCGCTCACAATCCGTCTCAGCGGTTGCCCATGACGATACGCTGATGCGCATGGCGGCTCTGCCCTGCCAGAAGGTGCCGCCACACCAGCAGGTGCCCTCCTGCTGAACGGCAGTGACCACCCGGCGAGTCATATCGTCGTCTCCAAAGGATACCATTACCTGGTTCAGAACGACGTCGTTTAGTATTTCGAAGCCTGCATCCTGCAGCCCTTTTGCGAAAAAGGAGGCATAAGCGCAGTTACGCTCTATCATATCCGCCAGACCTTCCCGCCCCAGGGAGCGTAAAGCAGCCCACACTTCAATGCCACGCGCCCGCCGAGATAGTTCCGGCACGTACTCATCCGGATCGCGTTGATCGCGCTTGATGAGATAGGCTGCGCGGATTGCCAGAGCAGCTTGCATATGCTTCGCTTCGCGTACAAAAGCCAAACCGCTGTCATAAGGCACATTCAACCATTTATGCGCATCCGTCCCCCATGAATCCGCCTCCGACACACCATCCACCAGATGAGCGCGCTGGGGAGCTGCGGCTGCCCATAATCCGAAAGCCCCGTCCACGTGCACCCAGGCGCCGCCTTCATGCGCACGCGCAATGATTTCTCGCGCCGGGTCAAAAGCACCGGTATTAACATTCCCGGCTTGCAGGATTACGATGGTGGGTCCACTTATTTGGGGAAGCGCATCAGCACGCATGCGCCCCTGTCCATCCACAGGCACGCGCAAGACACGCTCACGTCCAAAGCCAATCAGACTGAGTGCTTTAAGGATACTGACATGGACTTCATCGCCCACGATGACGGTGATCGGAGGAGCACCAAACAATCCCTGGGCTTCCACATTCCAACCCTCGCGTTCGAGGAGTGCATGACGCGCCGCCGCCAGACCGCTAAAATTTGCCATGGTTGCGCCGGTTACAAAACCAGCCGCACAACCGGGCGGCAAAGCCAGCACATCCAGCAGCCATTTAATACACACATTTTCAAGGGCGGCAGAAATGGGAGAAGCGATCTCCAAACCCGCATTCTGATCCCAGGCTCCCGCCATCCAATTCGCAGCCAGAGAAGCCGGCAGCGCTCCGCCGATCACAAAGCCAAAGAAACGTTTCCCGGCAGTTGCCACGGTTGCCGCAGAGCCAATCTCATCCAGAAGACGCAGGACGTTTAGGGGGTCATCCGGTTTTTGGGGTAAAGGTTCATCCAAAAGTGCCAGGCGCTCCAATGCGTCCGGCGCGGGCGTCACACTTCGCTCCTGAATATCATTGATATAACGGACTGCGCGTGCGGCAGTCTCCTTTAATAATTCTTCCATGAAATCTCTCCTCGTTTTTATCGCGCTTCGCGCAGAATGAACCAATTTTTAAGATTGTACTCTTGCCTTAAATGGGAGTCAAGCCGCAAACGGCGTTTGCTCGTGCCATTCGCAAAGCAACGCAAAAGGATATTTCCCCCTAAATAGGAACACTGTCTTTTAAGTTCTATGTGTAATATTGCAACTCAGTTCGCTGGAGATTACGGAGGCTAAAATCGGATCAACCTCAATGGTATCGGTCGTGCGCTGGTTTCCAATATCCAGGTGCTTAAGCGCTATTGTTGCCTCGACTAACCATTCGACTACCAGCTCTGCTTTGATCTTACTCGTATCCATTACCAGATCGAAGGCTTTGGCTTCGTCCCAACGGATGCCGTAATACATTTCGATAAAGTCCATGCGGACATTATCCTTCTCTTTCAAGATGGTTTCGGCTTGTTCAGGCGAACTGGCTAATTGGTGGTCGAGTATATATCCAATCCGTGATGATTGGGGGGACTGAATACGAACATTGAAGACATCGGCAAAACCATTCAAAACTGCGAAACTGCCCCTGCCCAAAATGACGACATTGCCGTGAAAAGCTAACGCCAATATAACTCGGTTTAACATGGTCACCATTAATTCGCGGCGTCCTTCTTTTTGAGAATCTATCCGATCCCAAAAATTAGGAATCGTATTGTACGCTTCATTAAAGTCAACGAAACCGTATTGGCTCAGTATGGTCGCAATGAGGTCTTTATCAACGTAATGGAAACCCAACATCTGGGCTGTCTTTTGGGCAATATCATGCCCACCGCTGCCGAAGTCTCTGGAAATGGTAATTGTGGTCATCGTATCACCTCTCACAAAAAAAGGGCTCTCAGAATAACAAACGTCTTCATTTCGTGCTTCTCTATGATACAGAATTATCTCGATGGGATGTTTCTGTTTTGGGTTGTCTTCCTTCGAATATTCGAATAATCACAATTGCGATCAATGCAACGATGAAGAAGACCAGGAGCAGCATGGCGACACTTTGCAGTGTACCGATAATCGTCCCATAGACTTCCAGAATCCAACGGTCAGTTGTCAAATCGACGACATTGCCCGCGTTTAGCTCTTTCTGGGCGGTCAAATATTTTTCAAGTTCCCAGATTCGCACCCCTCCGCCGATACCGACCACATAAATGGCAAACTGCATATACTTTGACCAGGCATAGGAAATATCCCCGGGGATGATCCGCTTCAGGATTTCATCGATAGGTTTTTTAAAAAACCAGACAACGATCGAGGCAACCGCAAAAGCGATCAAAAATGTAGAAATGAACAAACCAATGATCATATTTTACCTCCAGTCACTACCCACAATATTCCCCCTCTAATTTCATTGTAGTATTTTTCGAGATGTGAGTCAAGCAAAAAACAATGCTTTTCTACCCAATTTCAATCTGCAACCGCCAAAACAACCTGAGAACGCCGCGAAAGAATACCCTCTAACCCAAATAGAATTAATGCTGTCCAGACAATTGCGTATCCGATGAACTGCGTATGGGTGAAAGGCTCTTTAAAAAGCAGCGCACCGATCAAAAATTGCAAGGTTGGAGAAATATACTGCAGGACCCCCACCAGTGAGAGCGGAATCCGCTGGGCAGCCGAGGCAAACATCAAGAGCGGGATGGTGGTTACCACACCTGCCCCAACAAGCAAGATATCCGAGACGGTGCCTGTATGAATAAAGGCACCTACCCCGGTCATTTCAGTGAAGAGCAAATAAAGCAAGGCTGGCAAAAACAAGATGCCCGTCTCAAGGGTCAGACCCTGGAGCGAACCGAGAGGTGCCATCTTTTTAACCAGTCCATAAGTGGCGAAGGTAGTCGCCAACGTCAAAGCAATCCAGGGCGGGGAGCCGTAAACAAACGATAGAAAAATCACCCCAAATGCTGCCAGCCCAAGCGGTACCCACTGCATCGGGCGCAGGCGTTCGTGCAGGATAATTACACCCAGAAGCACGCTCAACAAAGGATTAATGAAATAACCCAGACTGCTCTCGATGACGAAACCCGCATTGACTGCCCAGACATAAACCATCCAATTGACGCCGATCAAAATTGCAGCCACAAGGTAAATCCACAAAGTATGCCCGATCATAATCTTCTGGCGAAATTCCTTCCATTGTCTCATAAACAGGATGACAACGAAAAGAATAAGAAAAGACCACACAATGCGGTGGCTGAGCAATTGCAGGGCTGGTACATGGTGAAGCCAATGCCAATAGATCGGAAATAATCCCCAACATAAATATGCCCCAATACCGTACCAGATTCCTTTGTTCATTTTTTCTCCCAAAAAATAAGCCTGGCTGAGATGGGTTATCCTTGAACCTTTTCGGGAATAATAAAATTACCGCAGAGAAACATGGAAATTCCTGAGTGCAGAGAGCCTAAACCAAGCGTGAAATAAATTCAGACAGGATGTATAATCTAATCATCCTTTGAGATGATCGTGGTTTGATTGTACTATAAATATTCAAATGTGAGGTAAATAGTCATGGAATTTGATCGTGGGTTGCC
>JBAXBF010000017.1:0-22546 GCA_037142095.1 Chloroflexota bacterium | reverse complement strand
TAACGCATAGTCTGGATATTTTTCTTTAAACTTATCATAAGGCAAAACAGGAATGTGTACCCCGGGGCTACATTTACCCTGTTTTCCGGGGGTCGTATCACTGATAAATTCGATCAGGTCAGGACCAATATGGCAAAAATTCGTTACGGTCGTACTTTTCGAGGTTGCCCCATACGCGACAACACGTTTCCCCTGGCGTTTCAGATCAATTAACAATGCAAGAAGGCGATCACGAGATTGATACACCGCATCCTTAAATCGCTGATACGCCGCGGGGTCAGTTACACCGATATGATTCTCTTTTTCTCGCAGTAAATGTACTGCTTCTTTAACTGGACGGGCACCCTTCCGAGCAACGACATAACGCATAGAACCACCATGTACATTTTGCGGTAAGACGTCGATGATCTCCATTCCGTGTTGTTTAAAAAGATTCTCCAGGGAATGAAGAGAGAAATAGAAGACATGTTCATCATAAATCTGGTCGTAAGAAGTCTTTTCAAGAATATCGCCCATATAAGGCTCTTCGAAAATAAAGACCCCTTTTTCTGTAAGTAACTTTAAAATCCCTTTAATGACTGACTCGATGTTGGGTAAGTGACAAATCACATTCGCACCCAAAACGGCATCAGCCTCACCATATTCACGAAGTAAATCACCACCTGTCTGTTCATTGAAAAAACGAATTGTCGTGTTGATCCCCTTGTCTATAGCGACCTGTGCCACATTGGATGAAGGTTCAACTCCTAAGTGACGTATTCCCTGTTTGGCAAAGTTTTGGAGCATGATCCCATCATTGCTGCCAATTTCTACTACAAAAGGTTCATTTTCAGGAAGATAGTCCAACTGTACCATCTCTGCAAAATCCTTGAAATGCTGCGCCATACGCACAGAAATCGAGGAGAAATAAGCATAATTTTCATGAAAGAGTTTTGACGGATCCACCAATTCGGTTAACTGCACCATATGACATTGAGGGCAATAACCTGCCTTCAATTCAAAGAAATACTCATGCTCAAATTGTTCTGAAGATAAGAAACCGTTCGCAATCGGCATCTTTCCAAAAGAAATAAATGGTTCAATCTCATTCTGACAAATTAAACAATGATTCATAGTATCTTCCCTAATCCTTTAAACTCTATTATACTACACTGGTACAAATTTGTAAGTCCGATGGTAAGGTACTTACAAATTTTCTAAGATAAGGAGACTCAAATGACAAACGAAATTTCTTTCAGGAATGACGGTCAATCTCAGCGAACCGTTCTTATCACAGGTGCAGCCGGTGGAATCGGGCGCGCCACAGTCACCCTTTTCGCAAAATCAGGGTGGCGCGTGATTGGTGTCGATCGATCTGACTTTGGGGATCAATTTCCAGAAAAGGGGTTATTCATTCAGGCAGACATTTCTTTGGCAGAAGACATCGAAAAGATTTTTGAGAAAACGCATCGTTTTACTAACACATTGGAAGCACTGATCAGCAATGCCGCTTTGCAGATCAATAAACCAATTATTGAAACCAGCACCGAAGAATGGGATCTGGTAATGGCGTCTAATTTACGCTCCGCATTTCTGGGTGCCAAACTTGCCCACCCACTCCTCAAAGCAGCCGGAAAAAGTGCCATTGTCAATGTTTCTTCCGTTCATGCCGTTGCAACATCACTCAATATCTCAGCTTATGCAGCCAGTAAAGGTGGATTGCTGGCATTAACCCGCGTCATGGCGATCGAGTTTGCAGGAGATAACATTCGTGCCAATGCAGTCCTGCCCGGCGCGGTCGATACTCCCATGCTGCGTTCCGGGCTCGGGCGCGGACACCTGGGTGGCAGTGATGTAGTGGAACGACTGGATAACCTGGCTCGCAAGACCGTCAATGGACGGATTGGACAACCGGAAGAAATCGCACATTGCATCTACTTCCTGGCTGATGAAAACCAGTCCTCTTTTATGACCGGCCAAGCACTCATCGTGGACGGTGGCGCAACCGCCAGATTGAGCACTGAGTAACAATTTACATAAATTTCTCTGAAACAAAGAGTATGCTATAATTTATCGCAGGAAAGAGTGCGGCTATGACATTTTCTAAATTATCCGAAGCAGGATATTTAACCACAATGGATGAGAAAGAAGCTCTTGTACAAAAACTCATCCGCCTTATGTCCGAAACAGATGGAATCCTTTTCGCTTATTTGCATGGTTCTTTCTTGGATGAAGTCCGTTATCACGATATAGATATTGCCCTTTTCTTCAGACCTCTTCCCATGAACGTTTTCGAGACCACCATGTCGCTCAGCGCGGCATGGACACTCGCAATTCATAAAACAGTGGATGTACAGGCGATCAATACGGCATCCCTGGGATTTCAGCACTATGCGCTAAAAGGGCGGCTGCTTTACTGCCGGGATGACACTCAATTGACTGACTTTATAGAGCAGGTATCTGCTGATTACATGGAATTTGACCACCACCGGCGCGAATATATAAAGGATTTGATGGAGTCATGACTCATAATGTCAATAATTTGCTCATTCGCGAACGTGCGCAGGAAATCCGCCAATCCATAGAAAAAATTCGCACCTATGCGACTCTACAAGATGAGAATTTTTTTGCCGACGAGCGCAACCTTTATACCATTCAGCATCTCTTATTAATCTGCATCGAAGCGGTTGCCACAATCTGTAGCCATCTATCAGCAAAATTAGCACGTAAATCCTCAGACAGTTACAGTGATTGTTTTGAAACTCTATTGGAAATCAACATCATCGACAAAGACCTTGCCATGCGCCTTATCCAGATGGCACGTTTTCGCAATCTGTTAGTCCACCGATATTGGGAAATTGATCCGAAACTTGTTCTTCAATACGCACGCGAAAACTTGGATGATTTTGAAAGGTTCATTGTACAAATAGGGAATTTTCTTAGCAAATGAAATATATTTTACGCCTAACTATGCGGATAAACGCACAGCGGCATGGATAATATCACGAACCTGGGGCAACACCGCTTTTTCCAATTCCTTTGAACAAGGGATAACCGTGTCTTTGGCTGCCACACGTGCGCAACGGAATGAGAAATCAGCCGCCTCCGTAAGATGAGCAATCACCTCTGCCCCCCATCCGCCAGATTTTGTTCCTTCTTCTGCAACTATCAACCGCCGTGTTCTCCGCAGTGAACGGATACTATCTGTGATCTCAAATGGGCTGATTCGACTTGGCACAATGATTTCAATAAAGATTTCCTTCTCCATCGCCAATTCAGTCGCCGCTTGTAAGGCTAAAGGTGCCATCCCTCCATATGTGATCAGTGTCAAATCACTTTGTTCAAAACGGTTTAGGGATAAACAGATCGTTGGATAAACGTCCTCGCTTACCAAGGCATCAAAATCACCCACATGCCCATTCTGAGGAAGTATATTTTCTTGTGAGTACAATGACTTATTCTCTACAAATAATAGCGGAGCATCATTTTCAAGAACTGCGCGTTTAAGCAAATCTCCTACAGCATGCAAGGAGCTGGGCGCAACAACGCTAATACCCGGTACACCCACTAGAAATTTCTCCAATGACTGGCTGTGGGTGGGACCATAGCCACGCCTCCCTCCCATCGGAGTACGGATCACCAATGGGCAGTTTACCTTCCCATTGTACATGGCATGAAACTTGGCAGCATAATTAACGATTTGGTCAAAGGCAAGCGTTATAAAATCACCAAACATGATTTCCACAATAGGACGCAGCCCGCGCAATGCCATACCAGCAGCCAGACCAGTGATAGCCGCTTCACTCAAAGGTGTAGTTAACACACGCGCAGGAAAGCGCGTTGAGAGTCCAGTGGATATCTTAAACGCACCGCCGTAAGGATCCAAAATATCTTCTCCAATCAGATAAACATCGGGATTTTCTGAGAATAATTCGTGGAGAGCGCGGTTAAGTACTTGGGCACAATAGGCCATGATCCATTATCCTTAAGCTTCTGCAAGAGATGCAGCGCGTGCCTCTTCAATCGCCATATTGATCCGTTGACGGCAGCGTTTCTCGATTTCATCGACTAACTTAAAGGGCAATCTCTGACGCGATATGTCCAGTGGATCCAGGCGAGCGTATTGAGCGATTTCAGCAGGATCACGATAATCATCTCCTTTGCTGTGAGATGATAAACGGTAAGTATTGAGTACTAACCAGAATGGCTTCTGCTCCTCCCGCACAAACTGCACCGCCCGTTCGGCATTTTTGTGAATTTCCAATACATCCGTAGTATTCATTTCGGCTGTATCAACATCGAAAGCGGACGCACGAGCAGCAATTCCGCCAGCAACTCCTAGATGAATAGGTGTAGATTGGGCATAACGGTTGTTTTCCACAACCATCAACAAGGGAATCTGCCAGAGAGAAACCAGGTTGAGAGTTTCATATACGACCCCTTCTCCCAGAGTGCCATCCCCCAAAAAGACGACGGCGATATTCCCTGTCTGGCGAAGTTTCTCCGCAAGTGCCATTCCTGCGGCACATGGGACAATGCCTCCCTGCACACCATTGGTATAAAAATTCTCACGCTGTAAATGTTGGCTGCCACCGATACCGGCAACCACCCCCGTCATCTTCCCCATCAACTCCGCCAATAAACTTACAGGATCATCAAAAATGGCAAGGTAATGTCCATGGCAGCGGTGATTACTAAAAACGACATCCGAACGCGTAATATGACTTAACAAACCAACTGCATTGGCTTCCTGTCCAATATACGTATGGGTTGTACCAAATAACTCACCCTTCGTGAATAACTGTAAGACATTTTCCTCAAAATTACGGATCAGGAACATACGTTCATAAAGAACGACTTCCAGGGATTCTTGATTCAATTTGTGAATACCTCTATCCACCGTTGAGCGACAACATCTCCTTCGCGTTGCTCTGCCTTTTGTCGTCCGGACTCACCCAATTCCTTACGTAACTCCCCATTTTTAATAAGTTTTTGTAAAGCAGTGTACCAATCCCCTTTTTTCGCTGCCAGGATACCTCCCACACCCCATTCTTGAAATGCGGGAATATCCGTTGCCACCCAGGGAATATGGCGAATACCAGCCTCCAGCAAAGGCAGATCTGTTTTACAAAGATTATATTTTATATCGCGAAGAGGAACCAAAAGGATATCAAAATTGGAAAAAACAAATGGATAGTCTCGCGCCTGCCCAATCGGGACAAACATTTTACGATCGTCTAGTATTCCCGTAAACGCATTTAATAAATCCATATCCCCGCCGGCAACCAGAAGCACTTGCTTCTCTTCAACGAGGATACGTTTTACACTCTCTCGGATCAAGCTCAGATCTTTGTTATGTAAATGAGAATTGACGATCCCCAGATGTACCATCGTTCGTTTCGGAGTTGGTTTTTCCCATAAGATATCTGACCTTGACCAGGAATGAGGTACAACCTCAACTCGTTTTGCATACTGCTTCAATTTTTCAGCAAGGGCAGTGGATGGCGCAGTAACAATATCGACCTGGGCTAATAAGGTTTGCAACACCCCCAGACGATCCATATTTCCGGGTCCAAGATGTTCATACTCAGGCATATCGGACGGCATACCGAAAAAGTCCCGATCGAGGTCAATAATGACCCGGATACCGGATTTTGTTTTTTTCATTTGTAGACATTTTTCAATGTCCTGGCATAATTCAATGGAATAATGTGGATTCGCAAAGACGAAAACATCCAGCATTGCCAGATACTCATCCGGAAGACTCACACCGATTTTAATAGTCAAACCAGCTCTATCCAAAGCCCTTGCCACTACGCTTAAACGGGCTTCAGTAGCTATTTCAGGGGAGCCGAAAAATCCCGCTACTAGTTTTTTTTTACATCATCCAATCCGCTAGCAGGATCAATGGTGGGTTTTTTCAAGCCTTTCAAACTTTTTAAACTGGCTAATTTCTGAGCATGTTCCGGTCGGGCAATCCGATCCAGATCAGATACACGTTCTGGGATAATATCTACTTGAGTTAATCGATTTAACGCTTCTTTTGAAGAAAGATGATCTGGGGAATGTTTTAAAGCTTTTCCATACAATTCCTTTGCCGAATCGATATCACCCACTTCTTCATAGCATTGTGCAAGTAAAAACCAAGCGTCTGAATCCGTCTGGTCCGCTTGCACCACAGCCGACAATATATCAACCCCTTCTTTTACCCGCGTATCTTGTTTAAGGTAAAGCATGGCTAAATTTTTCCACGCCTGAGATGAATCCGGATCCAAGGTAATTGCCATCTGGTAGGATCCTTCTGCCGCCTCAAGTTTACCGAGAATCGCCTGTACAATTCCCAGGTTATTGTGAACATCGGTTGAATCGGGGGCTAAAACGACCGCTTGCTGGAAAAAGGTTAACGCTTCTTCTGGTTTTCCCAGTTGCAGTGCACACTGTGCCATGCCGGAAACGGCACCTGCATCTCTCGGCTTTAATTTATTGGCTTCTGCCAAGACATCTAAAGCCCGATACCAATCACCATTTTGAGCATATTGATTGGCATCCTCAATAAGTCGATCAAAATCCGCAGCCATATTTTTTTATCCTTCAAGTTTCTTCTTATATTGACTCTTATATTCAGTTCGAAGCCGCTTACATCCCTACTCAATAAGATTATTAACGATTATACTATACTTTTGATAGAATTCACTGTTTAATCTAACAATCATTGAGCAAAGAATCGTTTTAGATCAATTTGGCAAAACAAAAATACTTAAAATTGTGTATAATTGAAACATAGTCTAATCAGTATTTATAGAAGCATGATTTCTTTGGTTAAATACTAGATTATTAGTTATAATGATTGGGTGTATATATTTAGTCTTCGAAACCAACATAAATGTGCAGTGTTGAAGCATGCCGGCACTTCAAAAATACAGTTGTCGGCATAGACAATTAGGTCGTTCGATGGAGGTAAAAGCCCAATGGCAAAAAATGAAAATATGATCATTATACAAGCCGATATATCTCCAGATAGTGTCGCCTCTGCGGCACGGGCTTTCCAAGTATTGATGGCTCTTCAGGATATGGGAAAAGTGATCAGCATCAATCCCTCCGTAGATATTATTGAAACCGCAGCGCCAATCCACCATTTAGAAGCAATTTTTGTATCGAACAAACCTATTGAGGATATCCGCAATAACTTATCATCCATATCAGAAATCGATAATCTTGAAATTACTACCAGCCAGGGTGAGGCGCTTGAACCAACTATCGAGAAAACCGTAAGCACCACGCCTGTAAAACCAGAAACAGCGTTTGGATATACTTTAGATATACCACCCGGAACCGAATTAATTTTTGAAATTTCCGATGATGAATATCCAATTTTTATCGCCGAATCCGACGAACAATTACAGGTTTTGGATGAAGGCTTAGTGCAAATAGAACAGCTATCCGAGGACGAGGATCTCATCCAGGCAGTTTTTCGCGCCGCTCATACCCTAAAAGGCGCGGCTGGTATGATCAACCATAAACGGATGGTCGAAGTCACCCACGCATTAGAATCAGCTCTCGATGGATTGCGGAAAAGACAATTTGGGCCAAGTAGTGAATTGATTGATCTTTGTCTGGAGGCTGTCGATGCTATTCGAACGTTAAGCGGCGAAGTATCTAAAGGAAAAGCTAGCGATATAGAAGTAGAACCGCTCGTTTACCGTTTTGAAAAACTTAAATCGCTTGGACCAGAATCTCAAACGGTGACAACGCCGATCCAGCCTCCCTTTGGAGATAAACAAGGCTCAATCTTAATTCAAGCAACCATTTCCCCGAGTAGTATCGCATCTGCGGCACGTGCCCTGCAAATCGTTTTAGCCCTTCGCGAAATGGGAAGTATCGTATATATGGAGCCTGACCAATCGCATATCGATCGTGCGGCACCAGTATTGCAGTTTAAAGTACACTTTATTCCCAGCTCACCAATCGAAGAAGTTCAAACGGTATTAAGAAATATTGATGAAATCGACAAATTAACGATTGGTAACTTAACAGAAATAAAGCCATCTGAAGCCAGCATCGAAGGAGAAGCACCTCGTACCATCCCAAGTGCGCTTCAGCAAATCCAATCGCAGGGTGCAAATCCAGATAAAAATACCCGTTCTACACGCCAATCCGAAAAAATCGGCGAACAGACTGTACGTACCAGTGTTGAACGGCTTGATAGCTTGATGAATTTAGTCGGTGAACTCATCACGGATCGCAATCGTATCTACCAATTAAGAACTGATTTAGAGATCGATTTCCGTGGGGATGAGCGCGTCGAACACCTTTCCACGACAATTACCCATATAGGGCGTATCACCGACCAACTACAAACTGAAGTGATGCGTATCCGAATGCAGCCAATTTCATCTGTCTTCAACAAACTACCCCGTTTAGTAAGAGATTTGGCACGCAAGGCAAACAAAGAGATCAACCTGATTATGCGTGGTGAAGACACCGAATTGGACCGTTCTGTGATTGAGAATATCAATGATCCATTAATCCATCTGCTGCGCAACTCTGTTGACCATGGTATTGAACTTAGCAAGGATCGTCTGGCAGTCGGAAAACCAAGCATGGGAACCATAACTGTAGCCGCGCGCCATGAGGAAGGTCATATTGTCATCACGGTCGAAGATGATGGACAGGGTATCAATGTCGATCGGGTTAAGAATAAAGCTGTCGAGAAAGGTCTAATGACTTCCGTTGAAGCGGCAAGTATGCCCAACGAACAGGCGATTGATCTAATTTTCGCATCTGGTTTATCTACAGCCAAAACTGTTTCAGACATTTCTGGGCGAGGCGTAGGAATGGATATCGTCCGCAATAATATTGAACAACTCAATGGTTCGGTACAAGTTGAAACCTGGTCCGGGCGCGGCACACAATTTCAGATTATTCTACCTTTAACCTTAGCTATCGTACCGACGCTCCTTGTACAGGTTGGAATGGTCAAATTTGCCATCCCACTCGGCACGATAACTCAAACGTTGCGCGTTCCAGTTGATACGATTAAAACCGTGAATCAACGACCAGTTATCACGCTGCGTGGCAGCGTCTTACCTTTGGCAGCTTTGAGCAAGGTATTTAATTTCCCTTCCAATGTGGAAAATGCTGACCATGTATACGTCGTTGTCGTACGTTGGGGAAAATCAGATTTAGGAATTATTGTTGATAAACTTATCGGAGAACAAGAACTGGTAGTTAAGTCACTCAGTTCCTTACTTGGTGAAACGCCTGGAATTGCCAGTGCAGCTATCCTTGGTGATGGTCAGGTAAGCCTGATCGTGGATGTTAAGGGATTATTCTCCCTTGCCGGAATGCAACAATATCGACATTAGTGTAAAATAGAAGCGAGATAAAATATATGAAAGATCCATACACTCACGAACAATTTTCTGAAAAACTTCGCCCGCTACTTGAAGTTATGGCGGGAGAAGGAATCCAAAATGCTGTCAAAGGACTTTCCCAGATGACGGGTCAGCAAATAACGGTTACTGAGCCAGAAGTCACGTTAGTGCCGTTAGTCAATATTCCTGATCTACTGGGAGGTCCAGAAAACGAGGCTGTAGGCGTATATCTACGTGCTGAAGGAGAAATGTCAGGGCAAATTATGCTCGTTTTCCCATATGAGAGAGCACTCAAGTTAGTTGACCTTCTCATTGACGAGCCTGAAGGAACCACCCAACATCTGGGAGCCTATGAACGTTCTGCTTTAGCAGAAGTAGGTAATTTGACCGGCTCATTCTTCCTTAACTCCGTTGCTACGATGCTGGGTCTTGAGGCTCGTCCGACTCCCCCCGCAGTTATGGTAGATATGGTCGCAGCAATCCTAGACGTAATTATTGCCACAGCAGCAGGTGTCAGCGAACATGTTCTAATGCTTAGTGCAACTTTTATGCAGGGAGATCGCGAAGCTGAGGCAAGTTTCTGGGTGATTCCTGACCCCAGAGTAT
This sequence comes from Chloroflexota bacterium, assembly GCA_037142095.1. Classification (GTDB taxonomy): domain Bacteria; phylum Chloroflexota; class Anaerolineae; order Anaerolineales; family DRKV01; genus JBAXBF01. The sequence continues at coordinate 12,587 of JBAXBF010000017.1, read as the reverse complement.
TGGAAGCCTTTTTAGAAGGGAAAAATTGAGATTGTACACCATTACCATCACTCAATCATCAAATAGAAGTATTCTTTATTCATTTGAGGTAAAGGATTATAATCCATGAACAATATCGTTGTTGGGCTTGGAGAAGTAAAAATTAGCAATAACCCGAATGACATCTTAGTCGCATACGGACTGGGATCTTGCCTTGGAATAGCCATGTACGATCCAGTTACCCACGTAGCAGGTATGGTACATGCTGTTCTACCTTCTTGCGATGATACGACAGAAATAAATGAGGCTTGCTCAAAATACGTATGTTGTGGTCTTGAAGTCCTCTTGCAAAAAATGCTCCGAGCGGGGGCACTACGCACTCGGATCGTCATTCGGATGGCAGGCGGAGCGAATATGCTCGCCTCTACAACTTTCTCAGACGTGATGAATATCGGCTTTCGAAATATTGAGTCATCTCGGCGTAAGCTTAGTGAAATGAAATTCAAAATTGCTGGAGAAGAAGTAGGAGGCAATATCGGTAGAACAGTACGTTTTTATGTAGCCGATGGACGTATGGCTATTCGTATGATGGGCGGGAAAGAACGAGATGTATAAACACCTGTACTAATTGAGATCATAATCGGATTAGTCATTAAATTCATGTAGAAGGAGAGTGTAAATATGGCAAAAATTCTGGTTGTGGATGATGCCCAATTCTTGAGAGTGCGCATTTCTAAAATGCTTCAAGCAGACGGGCATGAAGTCGTTGAGGCAGAGAATGGGGTCGTAGCTGTTCAGCAGTATAAATCCAATAAACCTGCCGTTGTACTCATGGACATCACCATGCCCGAGATGGATGGGTTGACAGCACTAAAAGAAATCCGTGCTTTCGATCCCAATGCAAAAGTCGTGATGCTCACCGCATTGGGGCAAGAATCTGTTGTTTTGGAAGCGATTAAATCCGGAGCAAAAGATTTCGTGGTCAAGCCATTCGAACGCGAACGGGTTATGCGTGCTATTGCCAAGCTGATTACATAAGATACCATATGGACTCAGGTCAAAAAATATTCAGCGAATCTACTCTCAGATATCCAATCCGCGTCTTGATTGTGGATGATTCTGCTTTTATGCGTTTTACGATCACGAAACATTTAAGCGAAGTTTCAGGAATTACAGTCGTTGGAAGTGCCCATGATGGAGAAGAAGCTCTGCGACTCATTCCAAAGCTAAAACCGGATGTCGTTACTTTAGATATAGAAATGCCCCGCATGAATGGATTAGCGACATTACGAGAAATCATGACTCGTTTTCCCTTACCGGTTATCATGGTAAGCAGTCTTACCAGTGACGGGGCGCGTGAAACCATTCAGGCATTGACATTAGGAGCAGTCGACTTTGTCACAAAACCAGAATCGAAGGCGAATTTGGCGTCCATCATGGATGACGTCATTGCGAAAGTCAGACGTGCTGCCCAAACGAAAGTAAAAGTCAGCCGGTTTACTACCCTTCCAGCAACCAATCGCCTATCAAACACCGAAAGTCTTCAGAATCTTTCCAGTAACCAAAACAATAAAACAGGTAAAATTATCCGCCCGATGATCAAATCTGACAAAATCTTGATCATTGGTTCTTCAACAGGAGGACCACGTGCATTAAACACGGTTGTTCCTGAAATTCCGTACGATATCCCCGCGGCTGTCCTCATTATTCAACACATGCCAGTCGGGTTTACTCGTTCTCTTGCTGAGCGTTTGGATACAACCTCCCAATTAGCTGTAAAAGAAGCTGCTCCTGGAGACGCTCTTGAAGTCGGACGCGCCCTCGTTGCCCCTGGCGGATACCACATGGTACTGGATGAAAATAACCGGATTGCATTGAACCAGGCTCCTCCTGTACATGGCGTACGTCCTTCGGTTGATGTAACCATGGCATCTGTTGTCCAACGTTTTGAAGGTTCTGTTGTAGGCGTTGTATTAACGGGTATGGGAAGCGATGGAACGAACGGTTCCATGCTCATACACAGCTCAGGTGGATGGATCATCGCCGAAGCTGAATCATCTTGTGTCGTTTGGGGAATGCCTCGTAGTGTATTCGAAGCTGGAGCATCCAATGAGGTGCTACCACTACCGGAAATTGCAGCAGCCATAAAACGCGCCGTATCAAAAAGTTAAATCTGTCATTGGTAAAATTTATTCTATGGAAAATGAGATCTACGTCAAAATAAAAAAAGCAGTTAAAGATATTCTTGATATAGATCTGGAATATTACAAAGACCAACAAATGCGGCGTCGGTTAGATTCTTGGCTTGTACGTTGTGGCGCTCCCTCTTGGGATGAATATTTTAAGCGTATCCGTACTGACAAAGAAGAATTCCTGCGTTTTCGCAATTATCTTACTATTAATGTTTCCGCTTTTTTCAGAGATATGGAACGCTGGCAATCATTACGAGAAACTGTCTTACCTCGATTATTCAAAGAAACACTGATTTCCAGACCCGGTGGTGGATTAAGAATTTGGAGCGCCGGGTGTTCGATCGGTGATGAGCCTTATACCTTGGCAATGATCCTAGATGAGATGGCACCTGCACGAAAGCATTACATTCTTGCCACAGACCTGGACCGCGGGGCGTTAGCCAAAGCAATTGCGCGTGGACCATATACTACTGAAGACATCCAAAATGTAAGTACGGCTCAGCGCAACGCCAATTTTGCACCAGGTGGACCACCTTTTTATATCAACGAAAAAACTTCTAAACGAATCGAATTCCGCGAACATAATATGATTACAGGCGCTTATGAAAAAGATTTCGATTTGATCGTGTGTCGAAATGTCGTGATATATTTCACATCTGAAACGAAAGATTTATTATACAAAAAATTCCATGGATCTTTGCGAGAAGGAGGTGTCTTGTTTGTCGGAGCAACTGAGATTATTCCGCGACCACAAGATATTGGTTTCCGTACTCAAGGAATCTCCTTCTATATCAAGACGTAATTCTAGCAATATTACGGTATATAATGTAATAAGGGAGAACGAATCTTATGAACGTGAAATTCCTAAACCCATTTACCGAAGCAGCCGCCAAAGTATTGGAAGCCGAGTGCGGTCTTATTGTAACGAAAGGACAGCTATCAATGCAAAAATCTTCTCTAACAGCAGAAGAGGTTACAGTATTGATCAGTCTGATCGGACAAGTCGAAGGAACCGTATTATATGGCATGAATACAAAAACCGCACTTGGGTTGGTCTCGCGGGTTATGGATCAAGAGTTTTTGGAATTCGATGATCTCGCTCGCAGCGGTGTTGCAGAACTAGGTAATGTCATCACTGGTCAAGCCACCATTAAGCTCTCGCAGGCAGGTTATGCATCCCAAATTTCTCCCCCAACAATCATCGAAGGAAGAGATATTGAAATATCTACACTCGACTTTCAACGTGTTGTTGTTCCATTAAATACTGACGTGGGATTAGTAACAGTTCACCTCGGACTTCGTGAAAGTAGATCGTAACCTTGAATATATAGATAATTTCTGAGCGTAGTCGAACCTATGAATGTTAAATTTCTTAACCCATTTGTCGATGCCGCATATGAGGTAATCCAGATTGAAACCGGTATTGAAATGCAGCGCGGTCAACTAAGCCTTGAGAAGAATGCATACGTAACCGAAGATTTGACCGTTATCATTAGTCTGGTCGGAGCAGTCGAAGGAAACGTGCTCTTCAGCATGCCTAAGACTACAGCAATAATGCTTGTTTCAAAAATTATGGGGCAACCTATGGATGCTATGGATCCCCTCATGCAAAGTGGTATTGCTGAAATGGGTAATGTGATTACCGGTCGAGCTAGTATTAAGTTAGCAGACGCAGGCTATGAAGCAAATATCTCTCCTCCCACATTGCTGGTAGGAAAAGGCGCAACAATTTTTACATTGGATATTGGACGGATTGTAGTTCCACTGACCTCCAGTCAAGGCTCCTTAAAAATCCATCTGGCACTCCGAGAAGGCATCCAAAAAGGTCGGAATGCAGCCCAGATACCTGTACCTGCGGCTCCAAAACCAATTTAACCTTTTTATTTGCTAACGAGAGAAGCGGATTAGAAACAAGGGAATGACTCAAATAATCGCAATCAGTAATCAAAAAGGGGGTGTAGCCAAAACTACCTCCTGTTTTTGCCTTGGTGCTTGTCTGGCAGAACAAGGATATCGTACTTTGATCGTCGATCTTGATGCACAAGCGAACTTAACACTTAGCGTTGGTCTTGATCCTGATGAAATCGATTGGTCCATAGCTGATCTTTTTGAAAACCAAACAGATAATATCAATCATGCCATCTTACTTACCGCAATAAAAGGGATGGAAATTTTACCAGCCGACCTCCGATTAGCCAGCATCGAACGGTGGTTATTTGACCAAGAAAATTACGAAACCATACTAAAGAAGATATTATTGTCTTTTAAAGTAAAATACGATTATATTCTTCTTGATTGTCCACCATCTTTGGGATCAATTACCTTGTCCGCTCTGTCTGCTGCCAATCGGGTACTTATTCCATTACAATGCGAATATTATGCTGCACAAGGTTTATTACATCTCTTAGGTATCGCTGATGCCATCCGCCAAAGGAATAACCCACAATTAAGCTATTCCCTGGTTGTTACCATGTATGATAGCCGGAATCGCATCAACCGTGAAATATATAACCAGCTTCGTCTGAACTTCTCAAAGTATTTATTGAGAACATTAATCAATATGGATACACATCTACGAGAAGCCGCTGTTATGAGTGAACCTATCACTACATACGCGCCTAAATCCCGTGCCAGTATTCAATACCGGCAACTAGCACAAGAGATTATAACCATCAGTACGAGTGAGGTACATAGCTATGAGCCGTCGTAAAGATAAATTAGAAGCAAGTTTAGAGGGTTTATTTTCCAGTAAGAAACAAACCAGGCACAGCCCCGCTGACCTGCTGTCTCCAACTGGGCATTCTGAAGATGGGGATTCAGAACAAAGGTCTCCCGAGGCACCCTTCACATTATCAGAAGAACCTATGGAGTCGGTTACCCAAGTACCCGCTAAGACAGAAGAGACAGAGACTGCTTATACACCTTCTGCACCAAGTACGGCAATTACAGAAGTAAAATCACAAACCCCGCAAAGCAATGTTGCTCCAACAGCAATTGCGGTAAATACAAGTCAAACACTATCTATTTCTGAAAGCAAAAAAACTTCCATCCAGACCGTTGAAACCCAAACCAGCGCGCCCAGTCCTACTGTTCAGGATGAGTATTTGCAAATCGTAACATTCCGGCTCAACCAGGACTTTTACGGGGTCGATATTGCGGACGTACAAACGATTATTAAAACACAACTGATTTGTCCAGTCCCCTTCACTCCTGATTATGTGGAAGGTCTTATAAACTTGCGCGGTCAAATTGTACCGATTATTAACTTGCGGAAACGACTCGGCATGCCCGTCATTGATGTTGATAACAACTCCCGATTGATCATCATCAGTACGCAGGACGAATGGGCGGGTATTTTGGTCGATGAAGTTTCTGGAGTCAACTCACTTCCAAAAAACGTTATCGAACCGGCGTCATCGTTTATATCCGCAACCGAAACAACCCTCCTTTTGGGGATTGCACGGACGGAAAAACACCTCATCCTTATATTGGATATGGATGCTGTTTTTACGATGACAGACAGATCAGGCAAACATATGCTATGATTTCAATCTTGAAAAAGAAAAAACAGGTGATCTTATCAATCACCTGTTTTTTTTATGCGCTGGGTGGGAATCGAACCCACACGCCTTTCGGCACATGGCCCTCAACCATGCCTGTCTGCCAGTTCCAGCACCAGCGCAAACCTGAGTTATTATATCCTTCTATTGTAGAATGTCAAGGATGGATTTTTTTGTGCCCGAATATCATAAATTGACCCCTTTATAACAAAACTGGCGACTATACGTTGCCGCCAGTTTTAATTATTATTAAGAAAAAAGAAACGGGTTAGCGAATGGCTTTCTCTGTTTCCATGTCAAATAACTGTATATTTTTCATATTGAAAGCAACCATCACCTTTTCACCCATCTTGAAACGCGTGCGTGGGTCAACCCGCGCAATAAAGGAATGATCACCTGTCTTGAGATAGACATTAACCTCATTTCCCATCAACTCGGTTACATCAACCAGAGCCTCAATATTCTGAGATTCAATCCCCGGTGGAGCAAAGGAAGGATCATGGATATTTTCAGGACGAATACCGAAGACCACTTCTTTATCCATATATGGGTTGCAGATCTCTTTACGTGCATCCGGAAGCTGGACGGAGAAGGTACCGGCGTCTGCATACAAATGCCCACCATCAGATCGCAGATGACATTTAAAGAAGTTCATTGCAGGAGAACCAATGAAGCCTGCTACAAAGATATTATCCGGAAGATCGTAGAGACTCTGTGGGGTATCGATTTGCTGTAATAGACCATCTTTCATCACGGCAATACGGGATGCCATTGTCATCGCTTCCGTTTGATCGTGGGTTACGTAGATGAATGTCGTTTCCAAGTCATGATGCAGACGGCTGATGCTGGCACGCGTTTCAACGCGTAATTTTGCATCCAGGTTCGAGAGCGGTTCATCGAACAAAAAGACCTTCGGATGGCGTACAATAGCACGCCCTACCGCCACACGCTGACGTTGACCACCTGATAATTGACGAGGCTTACGATTCAGGAGATGCTCAATACTCAAGATCGTGGCTGCTTCATCCACACGACGCTTGATTTCTTCTTTGGGCGTCTTGCGTAGTTTTAAGCCAAATGCCATGTTGTCAAAAACAGACATATGCGGATACAGAGCATAAGATTGGAAAACCATGGCAATATCGCGGTCTTTCGGTGCCACATCATTGACCACCTGGTCTCCAATCAATATTCTCCCGCTGGTGATCTCTTCCAAACCGGCAAGGCAGCGCAGCGCAGTACTCTTGCCGCAGCCTGAAGGTCCGACGAGCACCAGAAATTCCTTGTCCTCAATCTGAATACTGAGGTCGTTTACAGCAAACACATCTCCAAATTTTTTAGTTACATGATCATAAGAAACGCCTGCCATGGTAAATACTCCTTTTATATTATATGGTAAACGTATTATACTCTACCCAATAAAAAATGGCAATGTTTTAAAGAAAGCGATTCCAATTAATTTTCGACGATTAAAGCGTTACGGCGGGGTGGTAAGTCCCGCCGTAACAACATTCAAATTTGGGCTGGAGGTCCTTTATCTGAATTGCCAGTATGCCATTTCACTTACCATGATGGTTAGATTTTGGGTCTGATTCGGTCCGAGCATGAGACCAAACTGACCACGGGCAAACCAATCGTTTGCATATTCTCCCACCTTATAACCATTGATATATAGCGTGAGTGTCTGACCCACTGCCATAATTCCAAGACGGTTCTTTTTATAGGTCCCAACATTAATATACTGACTGGCAGTATATGGTTGAATATTTTTGAAGTATCCATGATCCCATTGGTATAAACGATAGGTCCCATTACAGGTGATGCCAAATACATAACCCGAGTCATCATCAATTGCCCGGACGATCATGCCATAGCTATCAAACCCGCCACACAGTGGGCCGGTGGATGCCTGCATCTCCAGATAGAAATCTTGAATCACAGGCTGTCTGCTCATAGCCCAATGATCAATATCCGTCTTCTTGCGGGCAGTCATGTACAGCTCTCCATTACGCACTTTCCAGTACATATTCTCATCATCAACTAGATTCCAATTGACATCATTCCAGAAGGTATCCATCCAGGTTGGCTGCCCCAGATGCTTCAATTCTTCTGCCTGCCCGGTCTTATACTCAGGAGTGGGATAAATTCCAAAACCTGAGACGTTGATTTGAACGGTGAAGGGTTGGTTTACTACATCTCCTAATCCAAAAACTTCACCATTTAGACTGCGCAGCATGAAATTGCCAGTGAAAGTCCCTGCACTAACCGGAGCCATCAACTGTATCGAAATATCTACGGTTGCGTTCGGGGCAACATCCCCAGTCAGGTTGGTTGGACTGGCGGCATTCAAAGAATCTCCACCTACAAATACCAGGTTATACCCCGTTTGCCAGGTGCAGGTTCCATTATTTCGAACACGCCAGGTCTTGACGATACTCATCCCCGGTTGGAAGGTTGTTCCACTCGGTGCAGTCGATTCAGATACCAATGCCACCCGGTTGGTACAACCAGAGGAGGACGGTAATGGCAGCAGAGGATTGACCGGTGGGTTATATGACGGCAGCGCCGGAGGTATATACACTCCTGAATTCACAGGAGTCTGGATGATACCTTGTACAGGCAGAGCCGTAACCACATAACTGGGAAAAGGCGTGGCATTCACACCACCCCCGCTTGGAGGGAGACCGCTTGGTGTGAGATTTATCGCCGGTGTAAATTGGAAACCACTCTGAGGGGTTGGGGTTAAAGTTACCAGCTCAGGTTGATAATCCCAACCGAAGTTGATATCACTTTTATTATCGCCTTCCCGCATAGATACTTTCACACTTGCCTGCGAAGGAGGATAAGTCCAAACCCCGCCAAGAAGTCTGCCCTTATTCCCTGGGGCATTTTCATCGATAGAAACGCAATAATCACCCGCCATAACATCTGAAAAAGTGAATTTTCCTTGAGAATCGGTTGTCATGACTTGAGAAACTCTAGCCCCTGACATACCACAATCTCCTTCTTTCAAGCTAACGGTAATCCCTTCGATGCCTGGTTCCCCAATCTCCAGGATGCCGTTGGCAATGTATCTGCCATCTTTCTTTATGCATCCAGCCTGATCTTGACTGCCAGTAATCGAAGCGCATAGGTCATGCCAGACGATACCTGCGATAACATTTCTGGCTCCACTGGTTTGAGGCTGCGCTTGGACAGATTTTTCTTGGGGAGCCTTATTATCCATTGCAAACTCAAAGGTGCCTATTACGCCGTTAACATCCACCGTGTATAACCCTGCTGAAAGGTTTACTACGTCCAACGGTATCTTTTCTTCAAAAGTTGTTAGCGCTTCGGTACATTCTCCTTCCGTGGTACGCTTGGTCGTCAACAAAGCGCGGAAGGTGCTGTCCTCTTTATTCACAGTAGACTTATCAATCGAAGTGCATTTATCTGGAAAACTGCCGCGGGCGATCACATCAAGATTAACCGGCAGCGATCCAGCAACCTTGATTTCGATACTATCCACTTTTGCAAGAAGACCCGATGCAGATTCTCCAGTATCCTCTCTCATCGAGGATTCAGTCGGTTCCTCGGGAGGAAGAGACGTAACAATCACTGGTTCTGTAATGACAGGCGTCTCAGCCATCACTTCTAGTTGGCTTACCGTCGGCGTTGCTTTCGCCAAAGGCTGCAAAGCGGGTATCGAAATACCACCGCACCCATTGAGCACAACCGCCAGAATCGCGATGAGCAGAGCAGCGATCAGGATGGGAAGAGCTTTCATCCACCTTTTCATAATTATCCTCCAATTCCGTTCAATATTAGGCACAGACATCTGTTTTTCTATGCGTTGATTCCCTTAGCGTATAAACCACGCATGAGGTATGATGCAAGAAATATACCAAATCAGTTTGTAGACAGTCTAAATCAGGTGATTTCTTCCCTGATTTTTTAATTGGAGGTTAATATCTTTTCCATCTCCCCAGCCAATACAGCCCGGTCGAAATGTTCTTCCACATAGCGGCGACCATTCCACCCCATCTGGACAGCCTGATCCTTTTCACGTACGAGAAACAGGATCGCATCCGCCAGAGCTTGGGCGTTTCCCGGAGGCACAAAGATACCCGCCTGAGCCTCCTCCACCACAATCCGGATCACGCCGTCAATCGCAAGAAGCACAGGGCGAGCAGCCGCCATATAATCGAAAACCTTATTTGGATAAACCGTCTTATAGAGCGGGATAGGTTTTAGAATAGCCAGACAAGCATCCACCCCAGCCAATGCAGCGGATATTTCACTTTTAGGCATTGAAGGAAGGAACATCACGTTTAATAGAGCCATTTTTTCAGCCTGCTCCATCAAAGCCGGTTTCTCCTTGCCATCCCCTAAAAAAACCAGCCTGATTTCAGGAAAATTTTGTAATTTTACGGCAGCTTCCAGGACAACCGCTAAATCGTTTGACATGCCATGTGCGCCCGCATAGAGGACTACATATTTATCCTCCAGATGGTTCTGCTGCCGGAATTCACTACCACTGGCATGCGGATCAAACATTGCCGGGTCGGCACCATTCGCCACCAGAGCAACCCGCTGGGCACCCCGCTCCTTGACATGCGCCATAAAACCCGGTGAATTGATGACGACCTGATCAGCTTGGCGATAAAGGAAACATTCGAACCATTCCGCCGAAGAGATAAGAAATGGATTCCGTAATACGCCCATTCCAACCGCAAACGCGGGCCAAAGATCGCGCACCTCAAAGATGAAACGCGCTCTTTTCAGGCGCGCCAACGCCCAGGCTGTTCCTCCTTGAAATATCGGCGGTGAAGTTCCCCAGATAACATCCACTTTACCAATCTTCAAACCAGCAATAAATGACGAGATCATAAAACTGAGGAAGCTAAACACGCGGTGGATAAAAGAACGATGCCAGGCAGGATACGTGTAACTACGCAGGATATGCACACCGTCGCTGGTTTCTTCCTGGACACCGAAAAAACCGCCGGAATGCTGCGATTTACCAGTTAAATAACTGACCGGGCTGGCAATCACCGTAACAGTATGCCCCCGCGCGGCAAGATAACGAGCCATTTCGTAATGGCGCGTCCCACCCGGTTCATTTAAGGCTGCAAAAGCCTGGTGTATCAGAAGAATATGCACAAGCTAGAATTATAATGCAAACAGGGAAAATAGCCCAAAAATCAACGACAGATCAAAACAGGAACTTCCGTCTGGCGCAGCACGCCATCCACTGTACTGCCCATCATCACTTCAACCACCGGTGCGGACTCATATCCCCCCATGATAATTAAATCATGTTTATTTTGTTCCACCTGGTTAATGATATTTTCCGCGCCGCCGAGCAGCAGAGGTGTATAAAGCGCGTCCACATTCTGATCCTCTAAATATTGGCGGGCTCGTTCTTGCATTGGGAGTAAAATTGTTTCATGATCTGACTCTTGGGGTAAGTCTTCTTGTGGTTGAACTTCACCACTCCGTTTTAAAATCGTCAATACCTCCAGTTTCACTCCCCAGCGGTTTGCCAGATATGCCGCGACAAAGAGGGCTTCCTCTGATTTAGGGCTGCCCCCATAAGCCAGAAGGGCGCTGGTCATCTTCGATATGGGTGAGTCAAGTCCATGCTCCAAAAAAGGCACCGCCAGAATGGGACGTGAACAGCGCCGTATAATCGTGCTGAAACCAGAGCTAAACCGGGCTAATGGTTCCGGCGACGGCGGATACATGACGTTCACCACAATTAAGTCAGTATAGCGCGCCCGGTCGCAAATCTGGTGCGCCACTTCCCCAGAAGTGCGGGTCAATTCGCCCTGGATGTTAGCCGCCGCCAAGCGCGCTTCAAACCGCTCCTGAACCGCCTTCGACTCTTCGCTATCCTGCAACTCCTCGGAAGGAGTAACATGCAATCCATGCACAAAAGCCCCTTCGCGGGATGCCACTTCGATCGCCTGTTCCAACGCCTGCCATCCCCCTGCCTTACCGCTCACCGGTACGAGAATATCCGCAAACAGACATTCTTCCCGGCGCGTTTCCACATACTGTTTTCGCCATTCTCCAGGTGCAGGTCCTCCCTCTAGCTCATCCGGCGTGATCGCCCCCAATATGCGGCTTCCCCAACGCCCAAGGGTATGGGCTGCTGAAGGTTTATGCTGCTCGACCAGATCAATCACAGCCGTTGTTGGACGAATACTCATTCCCCATGCTTCTTCTAATTCCGCCTGATGTTCCGCCACCCACAAGTACATATCTGTTTCGGTACGATTTGGAAAGTCGCGCAGCACGCCGCGCTCGCGAATCACTTCGATAAGCGGCAAATAATGCGTATCAAACCAATGCGTTACGGCTTCTTCAAAAGAAATATCCCTTTTTTGCTCTAGCCCCATATAATAACAATGCACGGCAATATGTTCCCCGAGAATGGAATATTGCCCGGGCACCGTAACCGTCATATCCGCCTCTGGACGAAGGTCTTTAAGGTGGGTATGTTCCAGAAATTTGCTGTATTCCGCTTTAAGAATCAAGTCATCCGGCTGGATATCGGGTGTCAAAGGAACTTGAGATTCCAATTCAGTAACGTATGCCTGAATAGATTCCATCTTCAATTCGCGGGCGATCGAGACGCGGTGGTTTCCATCCTTAACAAAATAGACATCTCCGATTTGATACACTTCGATGGGAGGCACACCGCTCATGTTCTGTGTCGCCCGCATCACCCTCACCCAACGACCTTGATCGCTATCCATCTTGGGCAAGAAACCGCGGGTGAAGTCCGAATATCTTCCCACGCTGCCGACGATGGCATTCACGGAAATATCCTTGAGTTTCTCCGGACCATTGACATTAATATTTAATAACT